>JAFUAR010000205.1 GCA_017460585.1 Clostridia bacterium | reverse complement strand
TATACATACTGCACCCCAACAACATAGGGCGCTGCGGGCATATCTGCAACGCCAGCTACGCGGTGGATTCTAGGCGCAGGGGCGCGCACATTGGCGAGGCGCTGGTGACGGACTGCTTACGGCAGGCGAAGGCGCTGGGTTTTCGCATCATGCAATTCAACGCGGTGGTGGAGAGCAACATTCACGCCCGACACCTCTACGAGCGGCTCGGCTTCACACCGCTGGGCGTAATTCCGCTCGGCTTCCGCATGAAGGATGGGCACTATGAAAACATCTGTCCGTATTATTACACGCTGTAAACCATTCATTCAAACCAACTTCAGCGACAGGAGGCACGTACTATGAAACTATTGGTGGTCGGCGGAGGCGGGCGCGAACACGCCATCATCCGCAAGCTCAAGGAGAACGCCCAACTCGATGAGATTTACTCGCTGCCCGGAAACGGCGGCATCGCGCAGGATGCAATCTGCGTGCCCATCGGCGCAAAGGATATTCCCGCCATTGTGGAATTCGCCGTTGCCAACGCCATTGATTACGCGGTGGTCGCGCCGGACGACCCGCTGGTGCTGGGGTGCGTGGACGCGCTGGAGGCGCGCGGCATTCCCTGCTTCGGTCCCAACGCCAAGGCCGCCATTATAGAAGGAAGCAAGGCGTTTTCCAAGGAGCTCATGCGCAAATACGGCATTCCCACCGCCCGCTATGAAACCTTCGATCAAATCGACGCCGCGCTGGCTTACGTGCGCAGCGCGCCCACGCCCATCGTGGTCAAGGCGGACGGTCTGGCGTTGGGCAAGGGCGTAATCATTGCCTAGACGAATCAGGAAGCCGAAGACGCCGTAAAATCCATGATGCTCGACAAGAAGTTCGGCGAAAGCGGCAGCCGCGTGGTCGTCGAGGAGTGTTTGACCGGTCCCGAGGTATCGGTACTGGCGTTTACGGATGGAAAGACCGTTCGCCCCATGGTCTCCTCCATGGACCACAAGCGCGCGGGCGATCACGATACGGGGCTCAATACCGGCGGCATGGGCACCGTCGCGCCCAACCCTTACTACACGGCGCAGATCGCCGAGCAATGCATGAATACAATTTTCCTGCCCACCATACGCGCCATGGCGCAGGAGGGACGCCCCTTCAAGGGCTGCCTGTACTTTGGGCTCATGCTCACCAAGGACGGTCCCAAAGTGATCGAATACAACTGCCGCTTTGGCGATCCGGAAACGCAGGTGGTACTGCCTCTGTTAAGCACCGATCTGTTCACCATTATGCGCGCGGTCACCTCGGAGCGGCTCAGTGAAATCGACGTGCAGTTCAAGCCGGAACACGCCTGCTGCGTAATACTCGCCTCCCCGGGCTACCCCGCCTCCTACGAAAAGGGCTTCCCCATCGCGCTGCCGGAGCATCCGCAGGGGGAAATTTACATTGCGGGCGCAAAGCGCGCGGAGGACGGCGCGCTTCTGACGGACGGCGGACGCGTGCTCGGCGCTACGGCGACCGCGCCCTCGCTTCCGGAAGCCATCGAGCGGGCGTACGCGCTCGCCGACAGCATTCACTTTGAAAACG
>JAFUAR010000204.1 GCA_017460585.1 Clostridia bacterium | reverse complement strand
TACGCCGCGAGGACGCGGACCAAGTGTCCGCTTCCTTGCAGGTTTTGCGCTCGGAAACCGCGCAGCGGTTTTAGCAAAACCTGAGGGACAGTGGCGGGGACCTGTCCCCCGTCCACTTACTGTGAAGCCGTAGGCGGAACAGTAACCAGTAAGGCTTTGAATTTACGAATTGGCGCTGTGTTTCCCATTTCAATTGTGTTATAATTGACGTATATTCTAGCGGAGGAGGCTCTTGCAGTGGAAAATACCGAACGCAAGGCGGCAAACTTTATTGAAGAATTCATTGACGAGGATTTGAAAAACGGACGCTTCGACCACGTGCGCACCCGATTCCCGCCGGAGCCCAACGGCTACCTGCACATCGGTCACGCCAAGGCGCTATGCATCGATTTCGGCATTGCGCAAAAGTACGGCGGCAAGTGCAATCTTCGCTTTGACGATACGAACCCCACCAAGGAAGATGCGGCGTTTGTAGAGGGCATTCAGGCGGATATTGAATGGCTGGGCTACCAGTGGAACGAGCTGCACTTCGCGTCCGACTTCTTCGCGCGCCTATATGAGATTGCCTGCGACATGATTCGCCGCGGCGTGGCGTATGTAGACGACCAGACGCCCGAGGAAATGCGCGTCAATCGCGGCACGCTGACCCGTCCCGGCGTAAACAGCCCCTATCGCGATCGATCGGTCGAAGAAAATTTAGACCTGTTCGAGCGCATGAAGAAGGGCGAATTCGAGGAGGGCAGCCGCGTACTGCGCGCCAAGATTGATATGTCCGCGCCGAACGTGCTGCTGCGCGACCCCACCATGTACCGCATCAATCGCCATCCGCACCATCGCACGGGCACGGAGTGGTGCATTTATCCCATGTATGACTTCCAGCACCCGCTGCAGGACGCCATAGAGGGCATCACCCATTCGCTGTGTTCGCTGGAATATGAAATTCACCGCCCGCTGTACGACTGGTTCGTGGCGCAGGCGCACATTACCGAGCAGCCGCCCAGACAGATTGAATTTGCCCGACTGAACATTGAACGCACGGTCATGTCCAAGCGCTATCTCCGCCGTTTGGTAGAGGAGAACGTCGTTTCCGGTTGGGACGACCCGCGTATGCCCACGCTCGTGGCGATGCGCCGCAGGGGATATCCCGCCAGCGCAATTCACGATTTCATGAGCCGCGTAGGCGTTGCCAAGAGCGATTCCACCGTAGAGGGCAACCTGTTGGACCACTGTGTGCGCGAAGCTTTGGCGGACACCGCTCCGCGCGCCATGGCAGTGCTGAACCCGCTGAAGGTCACGCTCATCAACTGGCCGGAGGGTCAGACGGACGAGCTGGAAATCGAGAACCATCCGGACCATCCGGAAATGGGTACGCGCAAGGTGCCCTTTGGTCGCGAGCTGTGGATCGAACGCGAAGACTTTATGGAAGAGCCCGTGAAGAAATTCTTCCGCCTTGCTCCGGGCAAGGAGGTTCGCTTGAAGGGCGCTTACATCATTCGCTGCGAGGAATTCGTAAAGGACGAGAGCGGCAATGTAATCGAGCTCAAGTGCTCCGTAGATTTGAACAGCCGCTCCGGCAGCGAGGGCGCGAACCGCAAGGTCAAGGGCACGCTGCACTGGGTGAACGCCGAAAACGCCGTACCGTTCGAAGCGCGCCTGTATGAGCCGATCCTTTCCGAGGAGGACGAAATCGCCGCGGAAGCTTCCGCAGAGCAGGAGCTGGACGAAGACGGCAAGGTGGTGGAAGCCGCTCCGGTCGACTTTATGGACAAGCTCAACCCCAACAGTTTGCAGGTGGTCAAGGGCTGGTGCGAACCCTTCATTGCCCAAAGCGAAGTGGGCGCGAAGTTCCAGTTCTTGCGCATGGGTTATTTCTGCAAGGATAAGGACTCGTCTGACGCGCTGCCGGTATTCAATCGCACTGTAGCGCTCAAGGACAGTTGGGCAAAGGAAGCCAAAAAGTAAAACGAATAACCTTCAACCATAAATGAATCGTTACCATTCATCCATGGGGTG
>JAFUAR010000203.1 GCA_017460585.1 Clostridia bacterium | reverse complement strand
GCCGTATCATGGGTAAGGCGAGCTTTACCCACGTGCTGGATCGCGATGGTCTGATTCAGGTATACGTGCGCCGCGACGACGTGGGCGAGGACCTGTACAAGGAATTCAAGACGTGGGATATTGGCGATATGGTGGGCGTGAAGGGCACCGTGTTCCGCACCAAGACGGGTGAAATATCCATTCACGCGCAGGAAATTACGCTGTTGACCAAGTCGCTGCATCCCCTGCCGGAGAAGTTCCACGGCTTGAAGGACACGGACACCCGCTATCGCCAGCGCTATTTGGATATGATCGTCAATCCGGAGGTGCGCGATACGTTCATTAAGCGCTCGCAGATTATGCGCGAGATCCGCGCGTTTTTGGATGCGCGCGGCTATATTGAGGTAGATACTCCCGTGCTGGGCACGCTGGAGATCGGCGCGGCGGCGCGCCCCTTCGTCACCCACCACAACGCGCTGGATATCGATATGTACCTGCGCATTGAAACCGAGCTGCACCTGAAGCGCCTGATCGTGGGCGGTATGGAAAAGGTGTACGAGGTGGGGCGTATATTCCGCAACGAGGGTATGGATACCAAGCACAACCCCGAATTTACCACCGTGGAGATGTATGAGGCGTATACCGACTTCCACGGCATGATGGATATTATAGAGGAAATGTACAAGACCGTGGCGCAGAACGTTTGCGGCACCACGGACCTGCCGTTTATGGGCGAGACCATTCATTTGGGCGAGCCGTGGGCGCGCATGACCATGAAGGAAGCCGTGAAGAAGTATTCCGGCATCGACTGCGACGCTTGGACGAGCGACGAAGAGGCGCGCGCCGCCTGCAAAGCAGCCGGACATGAACCGGAGAAGGGCTTTACTATGGGCGAATGCGTGAACTTCCTGTTTGAGGAGACGGTAGAGGAGAACCTGATTCAGCCCACATTCATTTACGATTATCCCATAGAGGTTTCTCCGCTCGCCAAGCGCAAGCCGGATGATCCCATGTATACGCAGCGCTTCGAGTACTTCATTAAGAGCATGGAGTTCGGTAACGCCTTCTCCGAGCTGAACGATCCCATTGATCAGCGCCAGCGCTTTGAGAAGCAGGTCGCCGCTAAGCGCGCGCAGGGCGCAAACGCCTCTGTGGATGAGGACTTTGTGACCGCGCTGGAATACGGTATGCCCCCGACAGGCGGTCTGGGATTTGGCGTAGATCGTTTGGTCATGCTGCTGACCAATTCGGACAGCATCCGCGATGTGCTGCTGTTCCCCACGATGAAGCCTTTGGACTGACGCAGATACTCAAAACGCCGTATTTGCAGGCGTTTTGAGTGATTTGGAAAGGTCTGAACTTAAGCACTTAAGCCACGCTTAAGCCAATCAATGTAGTGATTCATGCAGACAGTTGAAAGTCACTCAGAGATGAAGCATCGTACATCAAACGAGGTCATGGAAAGAACCATGACCTCGATGTTTTATCTAGTCCAAAGCATTTGTTAGTGACCATTTATTTTCTGCATCAGTCATATTGAAAAATACCTTTCAAGAAATTGATCCAGTAGCTTTCGCTTTATTAGACGTTTGCTTCCGACCCAGAGGACAAATTCACAGTCATCTCGATTTGATAGGTCGCGGAGTTTATTGATTCCGACGCCAGAATAGACAGCAGCCTCCTCAAGCGTCAAATTGCTTTTTTCCCATATGGGAACTTCCTTTTTATTCATTTGATCCACCTCCAAGTATAAAAAAACAGCCACTCCCTTCGAAGCAGCTGCTAATAATTATGTTAATTAGAATTGCCAATAATCGGTATCTGTCATACTACTGTCTCTGCGTCATAGCATGCTTAACTGTATATTTGTATTCGCGTTCGTCGGCTTGGACTCTGCCCTCTTTAAATTCATCTCAGTCAACGCAGCATCGACCAGATCTTCCGGTTTCGTGTCTGGTTGTATTCATGCATCCACATATTCTTTTGGCATAATCAACGGCATTCGATCATGAATGAAACGTATATCCTCACTTGGTTCTCGCGTCAGTATTACGAATACCGGCAGACTGTTCTCGATTCTATACAAACCACAAAGCCAAGTCATCATACTGTCTTTAGGTTGAATTAGGTATTTTTCGCCGGTTCGCTTCTTGCCGTCATTACCGATCAAGTGCTCCCATTCAAAGTAATATGAAGCTGGGACAATACACAGATGCGACAACCACGCCTCTTTGAAAGACTCCTTAACAGGCGCAGTTTCTGTTCGAGCATTCATCAAAAGGGCTCTTCCTGCAAATCCCCATTTCATAGGAAATACTGCTCTTGTGCCAGACCGATTCGTAGCGATAACCGGTACTACATTGGTTGGCTTGACTTCACCGAATGTTGTTATGCCTGTGGTTTTTTGCCATTTAGACACAAGGGGCGATTTATTCATGTCTTCAACAATCTCATCCATTTCCGGAATATCATCAACCCAATACCGGCAGCACATTTTGACCTCCTATAAATCAGCTTTGTGATCTATCTCAAAACGCCTTGAAACTTCGGAGGAAGCTAATTCGGGTTTATTTAAATATCCAATACATGCATCACATGGTATCGGCTGCGGACTCGGAGACGGCAAAGAAGAACATCCGCAAGAAACAGCTACACGGCTATGAATTGCAGAGCAATATGTTCGCCATTGCCTGCACGAATATGATCCTGCGTGATGATGGGAACAGCAATATCTGGTGCCAAGACTTCATGAAGCAGAACGAAGCGCAGGTGCAGCTGAAGGGTGCTACCGTTGGCATGATGAACGGATGATGTAAAACGGCTTCATCTGAAAGATCATGAGGATAATCCGCATATACTTCTGTTCATGAAAGCGGTGATTCTTCAACAACGGACAAAATACAACTACGGTTACAAGTTCAATGATAATCGGATGCTAAGACAGTTATTGTCTGTTCCCGTTACTGATGATGGACAGCCTGATTATGATTTCATGGCAGAGTTCGGCAGGAAGATGATGTCGAACAAGTACAATCAGTATCTGGCATTCCTTGCAATGTCTGATACAATACAAAACAAGCGATCATAGGACTGCTTTTCATTGCTGGCATATGGATTGAAGTATCGAGTTCGATCGCAAATGGGGACATCGCATTGCGCGGTGTCCCCATTCTTTTGGCATTGTAGGTTTTACGATTCACTGCCATAGGTCGTCAAAAGGATTATTTCATCAATCCCTTTCCGGCGTTCCACGCCTGACCGACCTTTTCGCCGGCGACATAGTAGCCGTGCTGGAACTGATCGAAGATCAGGGCGTTCAGCTTGGCGACATCCACCTTGCCCTTCTCGTCGAGCACCTTCTCGTCGGCGCTGGTATTGATGATTTTGCCGACTACGGCGTAGATGTTTTCCTGCTCGATCACGCCCGCAAGCTCACACTCCATCGTCACGGGGAATTCCTGTATGACGGGGGCGTTGACAAACGCGCTCTTTTCCGCGCGCAGTCCGGTGCGCTCAAACTTGTCCGCCATCTTGTTGCCGGTGGCGATGCCGAAGAAATCTGCCTCCGCCATATGGTCCTTGTCCGCCAGACTCACCGTAAACGCCTTTGACTGGTGGATGTTCGCCGTGGTCTTGTGGTCCTCGTCGATAAACAGCACCACCTTGTCCATGGCGCCGATCATGCCCCATGCCGCGTTCATTACGTTCACCTTGCCGTTCTCATCATACGCCGCCACCATCAGTACCGGCATCGGGAATACTGCAAGCTCCTTGCCCAAATCTTTGCGCATTGTTTCAATCCTCCTTTTATTGTTCGTCCCCATACACCTCAGCGATGATCGGGAAGGTACTCCACGCCTTTGGCCAGCCGCAATAAAACGCCAGCTGCGTTACGATTTCAACGGCCTCGTCCTTCGTGATTCCGTGCTCCTTGCCGAGAATCAGATGAGATTTCAGCTGCGGATACAGACCCGCCGAAAACAGCGCAGCGATGGTAATCATGCTGCGGTCACGGGGCGAGAGCGCTTCTTCCCGCGACCAAACCTGTCCAAACAACACATCGTCGTTCAATTCCGCGAACTTCGGGGCAAGACTGCCCAGCTGATCTCGCCCTGCCGTTTGTTTCTTTGCCAATGGCTTCACCGCCTTTCACGTTTTTTTCAATAGTATTATATCTCATTTTTGCGATGGATGCAAAGGGGAGGGTACGAAGGTACCCACAATTTTCGCTGGAATGATGCCGATCATAGCGAGGGCGGATAGACGAAGATCGCCAGCAGAATATCTACCGCCTTGATTCAAGGATAAGCCGTTACCATAGTACGGGTGCTATAGCTCACCGCCTTCGCTTCGCCGTTTGCTCGGATGACAGCGTTTCTCAGCGCCATGTTGGCGACGGATACACAGATAAGACCACTCGATTATCGATTTTGTCAATGCACTGCCATTGGTTGTGGATGTATACCCACATGGCGATAATATGGCGTCTGTAAGCGCGTTCAATCGTCCCTTGCGCATTGTATATCGCCTTGTTGCTTTGCCCAAATGAACGCTGTTCGTATATGAAAGCCATGGCTTTATGTGCACGGCATTGCGAACAGCGTTGTATCCTTCAAACGGCTTGCTCGGCGCACAGTCGATCACCAGTTCTTCTTTTCCTTGCTGGAATCGTGCTGCTTCTTGCGCTCTTCCACCATGTTCACGAACCACTCTACCATATTTGGATCGTAGTGGGAGAAGAAGCTGCTCTGCTTTTGGTCCAGCGCAGTGATGGCGGTCATGTCTTCGTCGGTCAGCGCAAAGTCGAATACATTCAGGTTTTCCGCCATGCGCTCATAGTGCGTGGACTTGGGAATGACCACTACGCCGCGTTGAATGTGCCAGCGCAGCATCACCTGAGCGGTGGTCTTGCTGTACTTCGCGCCGATGGCTTTCAGCACTTCATTCTCAAACAAACCGCCGCGACCCTCGCCAAAGGGCGCCCACGCCTCGATTCGCACGCCGTACTTGTCCATCCATTTTTTCGCCTCGATCTGCTGATTGAGCGGGTGGGTCTCCACCTGATTCACCATAGGGCGGATGCGGGCAAAGCTAGCGATATCGACCATGCGATCGGGATAGAAGTTGGAGATGCCGATGGCGCGAAGCTTTCCTTCTTCGTACAAATCCTCCAAAGCACGCCATGCGCCGTAGTAGTCGGAAAAGGGCTGATGCAGGAGCATCAGGTCGATATATTCGATTTGCAGCTTGCGCAGGGACTCCAGCACGGAGGCGCGGCAGGCATCGTAGCCATAATGCTCTACCCATACCTTGCTGGTGATGAACAGATCCTCACGGGGAATGCCGGATCGGACGATTGCATTGCCGACCTCCTCCTCGTTGAAATAGCTCTGCGCCGTATCGATGGAGCGATAGCCTGCCTTCAAGGCGTCGGCTACGCAGCGCTCGCACTCATCCTTCGTTACCTGATACACGCCATAGCCCAGAATTGGCATTTTGACGCCGTTGGAAAGGGTTACATATTCCACAGTGATTCCTCGTATTATAGAGTAGTAGTACTTATATACCTCTCTCCAGAGGTGTGCTACACTGTTGGGGATGCTGTGGATTGGTTTCATCATTCTATCGCAAGACGGTTTACAGGAGGTTCCAACCACAGCCCCTTGTCGGTTTGTTAATCAGTTAGATACCGGGTAGACGGTTGATGTAGAACGAGGTTACAAGGGCAAGCGGTACTG
>JAFUAR010000202.1 GCA_017460585.1 Clostridia bacterium | reverse complement strand
CTGTAGCAGCTGATTGAACATCTTTTCCATGCCGAACACCTCCTCATAGGCTCTTTTTGCTATGGTTTATTATTCGACATGACTGCCCAGTTTACCTTTTGGAATTTTATGTTAATTTACGGGTGGACTGAACAGTTACCTTTTAAAATAACATATGACACTATTGGTCATGGTACAGTAAGCAATCATTCTGATTTCGCTGGGTATGCAGATGCCATTGGCTCTACCGCCACGCCCGACGCCGGCGTATATTTCCTCGGCTGGTATTTTAGCGATGGTAATTTTGCGTTGAGCACGGAGATAATTACGGCGGAGGATTTAATTGGCTGGAAAAACGAGGGAAAAATCCACGAAGGCGATACGCTGACAGCTAAATTTGGTGCGGGTTATACCATTGCTTATAATCAGCAGATTAACGATAATACACCGACTGAGATTTCTTCTGAGTTGGTTACATCCAGTGCACCAAACGGTTCCACAGCAGAAGTAATGACTGGTTATAATTTCCTTGGTTGGTATAAGGGAGATGAGTTGGTCACAACAAACTCAACGCTTACGTCCAATGAGATCGGTACCGTTTCTTCGGATCTGACCTTTATGGCTAAATATGCGACTAGCTTTGTAGCAACTTATGAAGTAGAGCATTTGGATGCAAAGAAGGCGGGCGTATCGACCTATGGACAGGTTGTAGTGGGAAGTGAATCCACAATATCATCTACCACACAGAATGCAAACACTGAAAATGTTTTAACCAGCGCAGCGACGGTCATTCCAGCTAGAGGGTGCGAATTTGCCGGATGGGAAGTATCCGAAAATGGTTCTGTGCTCACAGCGGAACAAGTTCAAAACCAATATAACTTTGATGTCAATTCTCCCTCAATTCCGGCAGGAATAAAAATCAATAACAATGTTACCTTCAAAGCAAAATTCCAGAGAATGTCTGGCGCAATGGAAATCATCTATACGATTCAGCAAGAGGCTACGGATCGTAACTATGGTGCGCAGATAACAGTAAACGGAGTTTCAAAGTCCGGTACAGCCAATGAAACAGCCTATCTTTCTGAAGTTGTTCCGGAAGGGCAGAATGCGCTTGGATGTGAAGCGGTTGGTCTGAGCAATTTCCGGTCGGGTGCAGATAACCATTTCTGGGATTATAATATAAAGGGCTGGGCAGAAGGTGATAATGCATTTGTAGATGAGAAGGACGCGGCTGATTATGCAACAAAGGATCATCTGATAACGCTTTCAAATATATTTGTCCCCACAGGCGAATACTTGAAGGATAAAGACCACACGGGTGTTCGTTATTTCCGCGTGGTGCCAAAGCGTGAAGTAAATATCTATCTTCTTCGGCAAGTCAGCATTGCAGAGGGAGGTTTTTGGGCGAGAAGCTACACAGGAGACCATGCAGATAATCGGCTTTCTTATCTCAATAATACTGCAACACCAGTAGAAGAGAGTGTCATTAGCAACACTTCAAATGATCAGGGGATTAATTATTTTCACCTGTATATCACAGAAGGATACACTTTGGAAGGGTTTACAGTTAATGGTAAAACAGTAAATCTATTATTGCCGATTGTATCACAGAGCTCAACGGAAAATTATGACATTAATTCTGAACGGTTGGCTATAGACGAGTCAATTTATGGAGCGGCAACTATATTTGATTATATCAAGAAAGAGACATCTTTATACTACGATTCATTAACCACCACCTCAGACCCGGCTATTAACATCCTGATCGCCAGATTCATAGCGCCCGGATACAACATAGAATACCACGTGAAAAATGGCGTGGGCGGCACGGTAAGCAACAATGGAGATGCTTATTCAGCAGATGAAAAGACGGAAGGTTTGAAAACAGACGGAACGGCATTGATCAAGGGTTCCACAGCGATCGCTGATTCTGGCAATGATTATGTGTTCGTCAGATGGGAAGATGCGGAGGAAACAATTGTTTCAACAGACCCGCACTTTACACCAGATGTGACTACTATAACAGAAACTAGCCCATATGTATACCACTATTACGCTGTATTCGAAAAGAGAGAAAAGTTGACTGTTCTCTACGAACCGGATGATCCAACGCATGGCGTAACAAATCCTGGAAGCGAAACAGTGCATCAGGGGGTTCCCGCTAATGGTTCACTGGCGACAGCTTACGATGGTTTTATTTTCTCACATTGGACAAAGGAGGGGTCAGATGAAATCATTTCTACGGACGCCAATTTTGTGCCGAATATTTATGGTGTGTCCAATGACGATACGGATCATGTAACACAAGCTGATTTTACAGCCAAAGAAACGGTGAAGTTCATTGCACACTTTCGGACGGAGATCGATTCAAAAATCACTGTAGAAAAAGAGGTGAATGCAACAGAGGGTTTATCGAAGGATGACGTCGATACCGTTATCTACATTGGACTGACAAGAAACGGCGTAGAGGTTACAGACCGAAACGGGCAGCCTTTAGTTAAAGAAATTGTTGTAGAGAATGGCGTTCCTCTAAACACGGTCACATTTGAAGGCTTGCCGTATAACGACCTTTCCGATACGAATGATAGATATGAAATCTGGGAGATGCACAAGGTCGGCAGTGTTTACGAACGGCAGTATATCGGTATGCTGATTGGAGACGATTATCAGTTGTCGGCAATATCTACTAGGAATAATTCTACTTACAATGCCGAGACAAATACCTTTAGCACCGGTTCCGGAAACAACGCTATTATTGCAGCAGATCATAAAGAAGCAACCGTTACATTGACGAATACTTATTCTAAAGAAATAAATGTGGTATCCTTCGAGGTAATCAAGGAATGGCAGGATAGTGATGGAAAGCAGTTAAACGGGGAGAGTATTCCAGATGGTGCAAAGGTAGAGCTTACTGTCTATTCTGAAAATGCTGGCGTGACTCGTGCGGTAAAATCGATTTGGCTAGATGGCATTGTAGATGAATACGGCGAGCAGACTGCATGGAAGGCGACATTTAATAACCTTCCCAAATATGCAAGCGATGGAACCGAACTGACATATAAGGTTCGCGAAACAGGGCTCTGGGAGGGATACAAGCCATATATCAACAGCGGAAGTACCTATCTGTCAGAAAACATTTACCTCTACAACAACGGCGGTAAAATCATCAATAAGGCGGACAAAGAGAATACAGTGCTGGTCACCGTCCAAAAGGTCGATAAACTGGATCCTTCAAAGCTGCTTGCGGGCGCAAGCTTCGAACTAACCAAGAAAAAAGCTGAAGTCGAGGATGAAAGTGAAGTAAATAATGCTGTCTACGAGGCGTTCGATGATGGCGCGCATCTCGATGGAAAGTACAGCGTCGGCGGTGTTGGCGATGGTCTAGGTCTATTCTCCGTTGCCCTGCCAGATGGCGAATATCAAATCAAGGAAATATCATCTCCCGCAGGGTATGTCATTGTCACCGGAGCGTTTGACTTCTCTATAGAGGATGGTAAAATGAAAGGAACGAATGGCGACTATATTAACTTTGATTTAGATAATATGCTCATCACCATAAAAAACGAAATGGGCGTAGCCCTCCCCTCCACCGGAGGACCCGGCACACAGTACTACACCGCTTCGGGTCTGGGCATCATCGCCATTGCACTCCTCCTGTTGTTCAGGAAGAGAAAAATGCTCCGATAGTTCGCCGTTTCCACAAAAAACGCGGCGTTGGAGCGCTTGCCCCACGCCGCACTTTTCAATTGCTTTACTTGACAGTGCCGCTTTATCAGAGTAAAATACGATATAAAGTAAATCTATTACTTGCGAGGATGGGAATAAGTACGGCGCAAAAACCGCTTCAGAGAGCTGTCGGCGGGTGAGAGACAGCGAGGCTTGCGCGGGAATATCCTCCCGGAGCAATTCGCTGAACGGCGACCAGTAGGCGAATCGGCAGGCGTCCGTTATCTGGCGTCACGCGCGTTGAATGCGCGCGATTGAGCGGTTGCGCTATGCAGCGTGGCAAATAGAGTGGTACCGCAGAAGAACGTATTTCGGCTTCTGTCTCTTGTATGGAGACGGAAGCTTTTTTGTGCCGCGCGTCGCAAAATTGTTTCATCCGCCCTGCGGGGCGCTGAAAATATACATTAGGAGGAAGAAACCATGAAGAAACTCACAAAGCTGTTTGCGATGACCCTCGCGCTGGCGCTCGTGCTGGCGGGCTCCGCGCTGGCGGAAACCACCCTGCAGTTCGGCACCACCGTAAACGAGCAGGACTCCTTTCAGGTAGCCGCGGATAAGTTTGCGGAGCTGGTCGAGGAGCGCACCAACGGCGAATATAAGATCGAGATCTATCCCAACGGCACGCTGGGCGGCGAAGCCGATATGCTGGAGAGTATGTCCATGGGTATGCTGGATATGGGCATCATCACCGCCGGTCCGTTCGTGAACTATTCCGAAATGATGGGCGTTCTGGATATGCCCTTCCTGTTCGCCAATAACGAGGAAGCCTACAAGATTCTGGATGGCGAAATCGGTCGCGAGCTGCTGGATACCCTCGAGGGTGCGAATTTGAAGGGTCTGGCGTATGCGGAGCGCGGTTTCCGCAACATCACCAACTCCGTGCGCCCCGTAGAGAAGGCGGAGGACGTCGCGGGTCTCAAGCTGCGCGTTATGGAAAACGAAGTGTACACCGCTACCTTCCAGGCGCTGGATGTCAACGCCGTTCCCATGAACTGGCAGGATACCTTGACCGCGCTGCAGCAGGGCACCGTAGAAGGTCAGGAAAACCCCATCAACGTAATCTGGTCCTACAAGATGTGGGAGTACAACCAGAAGTACTGCGTGCTGGATCGCCACAGCTACTCCACCGCCATCATCACCATGAGTCTGGACCTGTTCAATAGCTTGGACGAGGCGACTCAGCAGATCTTCTTGGAGTCCGCGCAGGAAGCCGCCGAGTACGAGCGCGCGTGGGTCGCCGAGCAGGAAGCCGGTCAGCTGCAGGAGATCAAGGATAACGGCATTGAAGTCATCGAGAACCCCGATGTGGATTCCTTCCGCAGCGCCGTTCAGGGCGTATACGATGCCTACCCGCAGTTTGCGGACTATATCTCCCGCATTCAGGCGGAGCTCGGCGCATAATACGCCGTTTGTTCGAAGGGGAACCAACGTTCCCCTTCGAGATATTCGAGCCCCAATTCGGGGGACCGCTCCCGAAGGGGTCCATTGATGCTGTTGGCTTGAGGAGGATTTGGAACGATGAAAGTGCTGCACAAAATCGCCGATGTGCTGGATGCCGTCTGCGGGTTTCTCATTGTGCTCATGGTTGGAGCGATGGTTATTATCACCACCGCGCAGATCGTTTGCCGCATTTGGTTTACCGCCCTTTCGTGGACGGAGGAAGTGACCCGCTTCCTGCTGATTTGGGCGACGTTCCTTGGGGCGACCTGCGTGTACCGCAGGGGCGGCAATATTGCCATTACGGCGGTACAGGGCTTGTTCCCGAAGGGCGCGCAGAAGGTGCTCAAGGTGCTGGTGCACGTGGTATGCTTCTGCCTGTTTGCCGTGCTGCTGTATTACGGCGTTACCTATTGCAATAAGCAGGTGCGCACGGCGGCGGCGCTGCCCATCAAAATGAAGTACATCTATATGTGCCTGCCGATCGGTCTGGGTATTTGTATGTACCACGCGTTTGTCATGGCGCTCGATGAGCTTACGGCGAAGGAGGTCAAGGGCTAATGGGACCGATTTTGTTTGGCGTATTCATTCTGCTTTTGATTATCGGCGTTCCGGTGGCGTTCGCCATTTGTTCCGCCGCGGGCGTAACGGTATTTGTGGGATTGGGTCCCGATAAGCTGCTGATATTGATTCAGCGTATGTTCGAGGCGTGCAATTCGTTTTCGCTCATCGCCGTTCCGTTTTTCATTCTGGCGGGCGATCTGCTCTCCAAGGGCAAAATCTCCAAGCTGCTGGTGGAGTTTTGCGAAGCGCTGCTGGGCATGATTCGCGGCGGCTTGAGCGTGGTTTCCGTGCTGGCGGGTATGTTCTTTGCCGCCATTTCCGGTTCCGGCGCGGCCACGACCGCCGCGGTGGGCGGCACGCTGGTGCCGGAGCTCAAGCGCCGCGGTTATCCTGCCGATTCCGCCGCAGCGTTGATCGCCGCCGCGGGTACCATTGGCGTCGTCATTCCGCCGTCGGTACCCATGGTGCTGTACGCCGTGATTGCGGAGGAGAGCGTAAACCGCCTGTTTAAGGCGGGCTTCATCCCCGGCGTATTGATGGGCGCGGCGCTCATCGCCATCGCGCTGTTTCAGGCGTATCGCGACAAGTACCCCAAGGGCACGACGTTCTCCTTGAAGAACATTTGCAAGTCGTTTGTCAAGGCGATTCCGGGCATTCTCATGCCGCTGATTATACTGGGCGGCATATTCTCCGGTTACTTCACTCCCTCCGAGGCTGCGGCGGTCGCGGTGGTATACGCCGTGCTGGTGTCCGCCTTCGTGTATCGCGATCTTACCATCAAGAGTCTGTTCGAAATCATGAAGGGCTCCGCTCGTACCAGCGCGGTTATTATGATTATTATCGCCTGCTCCGGTCCGTTTGGCTGGGCATTGGCGAATTGGAAAATTCCGGAGGCGATCTCAAGCGCGGTATTGAGCATTTCCTCTAATAAGTACATGATCATGTTCCTGATCTCGGTGATTATACTGGTTGCGGGCGTGTTCATGGAAACCTCTTCCGCCATCATTATTCTCACGCCGGTATTTCTGCCGCTGGTGCGCGCGCTGGGCGTTTCCACGCTGCATTTCGGCATATTGTTCGTGGTGGGCATCGCCATCGGCATGATTACTCCGCCGGTCGCCATCAACTTGTTCGTCGCCACGGGTATATCGGGCTTGCCCATAGAGAAGATCGCCAAGGCGGTCGTGCCCTACCTGATCGGTTTGATCATCGTTTTCCTGTTGATCGTGTTTGTGCCGCTCATGGTGCCGGGGCTGCTGTAATTGTTATTTTCCTAAAATGAATATGCGGTTACTGTTCCGCCTACGGCTCCACAGTAAGTGGACGGGGGACACGTTCCCGCCCGCGGCGCGGCGCTCGAATTTTCTATTCGTCGGTGCCCCGGTAGATTCTTTG
>JAFUAR010000017.1 GCA_017460585.1 Clostridia bacterium | reverse complement strand
CGCCAGCCGCTTACCGCATGAGTTTTCCGGCGGTCAACGCCAGCGCATCGGCATCGCCCGCAGCCTAATCATGGAGCCGGAGTTCATCATAGCCGATGAACCCATTTCCGCCTTGGATGTATCCATTCGCGCGCAGGTATTGAACCTGCTGAACGAGCTCAAGGCTTCGCGGGGACTTACGTATTTGTTCATCGCCCACGATCTTTCCGTCGTACGGTTTATTGCCGATCGCATTGCCGTGATTCACAAGGGGCGTATCGTGGAGCTGGCGGATAGCGAGGCGCTGTTCCGCTGCCCGCTGCATCCCTATACGCAGGCGCTGCTTTCGGCGGTGCCCAACCCCGATCCCTATCTGGAACGCACCAAGAAGACGATGGTGTACGATCCGTCTATGCACAATTATGCAGTCGAAAAGCCGGTGTGGTCGGAATTGGCGCAAGGACACTTCGTCTATGGCAGCGCGCCGGAGCTGGAACAGTACCGAAAGCGCTTGGAGGCGGCGGGGGAGCGATAATTCCCATACTTTACCACATTACCACGCATATTTACAGCGAAATTCATTTTTGCTACAATGGTTTCACGCTGGCTGCGCGCAAGCGCCGCCTGCCCATCATAACCCTTTGGACCCCGAAACGAAAGGAGAGCTATCATGAAGAAGACCCTATGCCTGTGCCTGATGCTGGCGATGCTGCTCACCACGCTGATTGTGCCCGTGAGCGCCTCCGCGGCGGAGATCACCGATCTGGTGACCTACCAGCTGACCAGTCAGGAAATGTCCCACTTCAATATGTTCTATACCCAGAGCAAAACCGAGTCGGACATTCTGGCAAACTGCTTGGATACTCTGTTGACCAACGACAGCACCGGCGCGTTGATTCCCTGCGCGGCCAAGAGCTATTCCTCCGAGGATGGCGGTCAGACTTGGACCTTCGAGCTGAACGAGGGCATGACTTGGTACGACTATCAGGGAAATTATAAGGCCGACGTGGTCGCTTCCGACTGGCTGTATGGTCTGGAGTACTGCCTGAACTTCGCCAAGAACGAGGCGGTGAACGTTTCCATGCCCATCGAAACCATCACCGGCGCCGAGGAGTACTATAACTACACCAAGGATCTGACCGAGAGCGAGGGCGCGGAAGCCGCCAAGGCGCTTGGGCTGGAGAAGTTCTTGGAAATCGTGGGCATTGAAGCGCCCGACGATCTGACCGTAATCTATCACTGCGTAGATAAGCTGCCCTACTTCCCGACGTTGGCGACCTACAGCTGCCTGTACCCCGTATCGGGTCAGATGCTGGAGGAAATGGGCGCGGATGGCTATCGCGCCGTTACTTACGATACGCTGTGGTACAACGGACCCTACACCGTGACCACCTACGTCCAGAACAACGAGAAGGTGCTGACCGCGGCGCCCAACTATTGGAACGCCGAAAACGTGAAGCGCTTTAACACCGTTACCGTGAAGATGGTGGAATCGGATGCCGTAGCGTTCAATATGTTCCAGACCGGCGAAATCGATAACATCACTCTGAATGAGGCGAACCTCACCACCATTTACAACAGCTCCAGCAACGAGTTCCACAACAATCTGGTGGAGACCGTGCCGGACAAGTTCTCCTACTTCATGGTGTTCAACTTTACCAAGCGCAACGAGGACGGCAGCTTGGATGAAAACTGGAACAAGGCCATCGCCAACGAGGCGTTCCGCCTGTCCATCTACTATGGATTGGATATGACCAACTATCTGTCCCGTTACAATGCCATCGACCCGCTGGCTTGCGAACTGCAAACCTACACCAGCAAGGGCGTAGCGGTTGCTCCCGACGGCAAGGATTTCACCGAAATGGTCATGGAACGCACCGGTATCAAGCCCAACGGCGAAACCTATAGCCGCTATGATGCCGACAAGGGCGCCGCTTACAAGGCGCAGGCCATTGAAGAGCTCACCGCGCAGGGCGTTGAGTTCCCCGTGGAAATCGTTTACTACATTAAGGGTGACAATCAGGTTGCTAAGGATACCGCCGACGTGCTGACCCAGATGGTATCCGACTACTTGGGCGACGACTATGTCAAGTTCGTAACCCGCACCTACGTTGCTTCCAGCGTGCAGGAGGTTCTGGAGCCCGGTCTGGCTTCCTTCGTAACTCCCGCTTGGGGCGCGGACTTTGGCGATCCCATCAACTACCTGTCCCAGTACACCTACAACACTGTTAACGCCTTCTTCACCGAGGACTATGCCCACTTGGACACCGCCACCGATGAGAAGCTGATTGCCGATATGGAAACCTTCACCGCCATGGTTGCGGAGGGCGCTGCAATTACCGACGATCTGCAAACCCGCTATGAGAAGCTGGCCGACGCCGAGGCGTATCTGCTGAGCAAGGGTCTGTTGCTGCCCACCTATACCACCGTGCAGTGGCAGCTGACCTGCGTCAACGACTACAGCAAGATCCAGAGCGCTTACGGCGTACAGTCCGCGCGCTACATCAACTGGGAGACCAACGACCAGATCTACACCACTGAAGAATACGCCGAGTTCGCCCGGTAATTGGCGGAAGCTTTACTGTGCAGTATGGCGGTAGCCCGCCATACTGCACATTTTATATCCCCCATCATTGTGTGGAAGGAGCGCATACTATGGAACGTGAGAATTTGTGGACGACCTATACCGATGAACAGCTCGAGGCGCTGGAGCGCTTTGCCTGTGACTATCGGCAGTATTTGGATCATGGCAAGACCGAGCGGGAATGCGTGGCGGAGAGTGTCGCGCTGGCGGAAGCCGCGGGTTTCAGAAATTTGAAGCCGCTGATCGATCGCGGAGAGCCGCTAAAAGCAGGCGATCGGGTATATTTCAATTGGATGGAAAAGAGCCTTGTGTTGTTCATTGTGGGCGAAAAATCGCTGCAGGAGGGCATGACCATACTCGGCGCGCATATCGATTCGCCGAGAATCGACGTCAAGCAAAATCCCCTGTATGAAGAAGCAGGCATGGCATATCTGGATACCCATTATTATGGTTATATCAAAAAGTACCAATGGGTAGCGCGCAATTTGGCGCTGCACGGCGTGGTCAGCTTGAAGGGCGGACGTTCCGTTACCGTTCGCATCGGCGAAGAAGAGAACGATCCTGTGCTGGTGATCACCGATCTTCTGCCCCATATTGCCGATGATCAGCTGAAAAAGCCCGCGGAGAAGGTAGTCGAGGGCGAGGATTTGGATATTCTCATCGCGCATCGCCCGTTGAAGGGCGCACAGAAGGAAGCCGTTCGCGCAGCCATATTGGAGCTGTTGAAGCGGGAATACGGCATCGAAGAGGCGGATCTGATCTCGGCGGAGCTGGAGGCGGTGCCCGCGGGTCCGAGTCGGGATGCGGGGCTGGATCGCAGCATGATCGCCGCCTACGGTCATGATGATCGGGTGTGCGCCTATCCTTCGCTCAGGGCGATGTTGGATTGGAGCGGCACTCCGGCGCGCACGCTCTGCTGCATTTTGACGGATAAGGAGGAGATTGGCAGCTACGGCGCCACGGGTATGCACGCGGTGTTCTTCGAGAACGCGGTGGCGGAATTGTATCAGCTGACGGAAGGCTTTAGCGAGCTGGGCTTGCGCCGCGCGCTGTCCAATAGCCGTATGCTGTCCAGCGATGTCAGCTCCGCTTTTGATCCGCTTTACCCAAGCGTGTTTGAAAAGAAGAACACGGCGTTTCTGGGCAATGGCGTATGCTTTAGTAAGTATACCGGAAGCGGCGGTAAGGGCGGCTCCAGCGACGCAAACTCTGAATTCGTGGCGGAAATTCGCGAGATCATGGATGGCGCGGGCGTGCGCTATCAGTTTTCCGAAATCGGGCGCGTGGATGTCGGCGGCGGCGGAACCATCGCCCACCTGTGCGCGCGCTATGGAATGAACGTGATCGATGCGGGCGTCCCCGTGCTGTCTATGCACGCGCCCACCGAGATCATTAGCAAGGCGGATCTTTTCGAGGTGTATCGCTGCTATCGCGCGTTTCTAGGCGCGTAAGGCTGGGCACCGATCTACGTTCGAATGCGCGAGCAGCCTTCATTGCTGTGATCGCCCTGACATTTTGCAAATCCGTGGTCCGGTTGAGCTTACGCTTAGCCGGACCGCCATATCAAGTCGGAGAAACGCCATTTGTCCATTGCGCAGATGGGCGTTGGAAGGGGCGGGTTCGCAAAAGCCTTCGATCGTCGTATGAATGCAGAGAGAGCGGGGGAATCGCATGGTGGCAGACGCATCGTCCTGCGCGAAGGGAGTAAGAAATATGGTCAAGAGAAGAATCCAGCCAATGGATTGCGCCAATGATATCGTTCGGGCGCTGCACTCAGGCATTTTGCTAACGACGAAGGCGGGCGATCAGGTCAATTCCATGGTGATCGGCTGGGGCACCCTAGGGAGCCTATGGGGAAAGCCCATATTTATCGCCTATGTGCGCGATAATCGGTTTACTCGAACACTGTTGGATGAAAACCCTGAATTTACGGTCAATGTGCCCGTCGGCAAGCTGAATCGGGAGATTATGACCGTTTGCGGTGCAAAGAGCGGCAGGGATATGGATAAGCTCAGCGCCGTGGGCTTAACGCCCGTCGCTCCGGAGGTCATCTCCGTCCCAGCGATCAAGGAACTTCCGCTGACGCAGGAATTCCGCGTAGT
>JAFUAR010000201.1 GCA_017460585.1 Clostridia bacterium | reverse complement strand
TCGAGCGCTTCGCATCATCCACCTGCCCGGACATACTCCCGGGAGCATAGCGGTGCTGGATGTGAAAAATAGGGTGTTGATCAGCGGAGACCCTATTCAGGCGCATGGTCATATCTTCATGTTTGGCAGCCATCGTAATATGGAGGAGTACATTCGCAGTCTGGAACGGCTGGAGGCACTTCAGGATCAGTTTGATGAAATCTGGCCCTCTCACGCCGATATTCCCATTGCTCCGGATACCATTCATCAGTTGGTCGAGGGAGCGAGAGATGTGATTGCCGGAATAATAAAGGGTACTCCGGCGGAAATGCACGGTACGCCCATTGTGGCTTATGATGTAGGAATTAGCACGCTATTGTGCGATCGGTGAAAATCATGGGGAACCGTCCAAAGCATTGAACAAAATGCGATTCAGTTCGGAGAATGGAATGTACTTCCAACCATGGAAGGCGACCATGTCTGGAGTTGGGGCGGATCTATGCGTAAGTGCGATTTCCCTCTGTTTTTCATGGACTCGTTTGCAACGCTTGATCGACTTTGCGATTTGACCGAGAGAGGAGCATGTCATTGAACATTTATGATTTTACGGTGGAAGACAACAAGGGCAATTCAGTAACGCTCGACCAATATAGTGGTAAGGTTTTGCTCATCGTCAACACAGCGACGAAGTGCGGTTTGACCCCGCAGTATGAAGGTTTGGAAGCGTTGTACGAGAAATACCGTGACCGAGGTTTTGAGATTTTAGACTTTCCCTGTAATCAATTTGCCTTTCAAGCACCGGGTAGTGCGGAAAAGATCGATTCCTTTTGCAAGCTGCGCTACGATACACAGTTTCCGCGATTTGCTAAGATCAAGGTCAACGGCAGGGAGGCGGCTCCGCTCTATGTCTATCTAAAGGAACAGAAGCCGGGCAGAATTCAATGGAACTTTGCTAAATTCCTGATTGATCGGAAAGGGAACGTGGTTGGGCGATTTGCGCCCAGTGAGAAGCCCCACACACTAGAAGCGGCAATTGAAACGGAACTGGAAAAGGAATAGTGCCTATGTCATCTAACTCGGTGGATTCCAACAAGAGGTTGCTATGAAGGGTGCAAGGGAATACTGTACTTGTACGGACTACAAGTGTCCATGCCATCCAGTTAACCACGATCAGGGATGCAATCTATGTATTCTGAAGAATTTGAAGCAGAAAGAAATTCCCAGCTGCTTCTTTCATGATATCGACTGTGAAAAGCCAACCCCAAACTGGCATTACGAAGATTTTTCCGCTCTGGTGGATACAGCCAGACGGCAGGGCAAGCTGTAAAGGAGGATGCATATGGATGCAATGGAAGCGATTTTGACCCGCAGAAGTACTCGCAGGATGAAGCCTGATTTGCCGCCGAGAGAGATGATCGAGCGGGTGATCGAGGCAGGACGAACCGCGCCCAGCGGTTCGAATAGCCAGACGACTCATATGATCGTCATCACGAATCAAAAGGTGCTGAACGAGCTGGCGATGATTGTCCAAGCTGCCTTCGCTGCTATGGAGCTAGGTCCGGACGCATATGTCTCTTTGCGCAACTCCGTTGGCGCGGCGAAAAGGGGAGGATATGTGTTCCATTACGGCGCGCCTGTGTTGATCGTGACGGCAAACCGGAAGGGTTACGGTAACGCCATGGCGGATAGCGCCTGTGCTTTGGAAAATATGATGATTGCAGCCAACGCGCTAGATCTGGGTTCTTGTTGGATCAATCAGCTGCACTGGCTCGATGACGACGCAAACGTGCGCGGTTATTTGGAGCAGTTCGGCTTGGAGAGAGAAGAGACCATCACTGGCGGTCTGATTTTGGGGTATGGTCATGACGGTTTGCCCATAAGAAGCGAATTGAAGCGTACAGGAAATCCTGTTACGTGGATTGTAGAATAAACGCCTTCAAATTTCTATTGCCCATTTTCTAAATCTGTTGTATAATAATGGTACCCCTAAAAGCAATAATAGGAGTGATTGAACATGATAAAGGTTATTCTCGGTGATAAGGGCAGTGGAAAGACGAAGCGTTTGCTGGATATTACCAACGATGCGCTCAAGGAAGATCGCGGCGGCATTATTTTTATCGATGACGATAAGCGATATATGTATGATCTCCATCGTGATATTCGCTTTGTTGACGCAAGCGAGTATCCCTCCAGCCATAAGTGTACGGCGAGCGAGTTTCTGGGATTCCTGTGCGGAATGCTCTCTTCCAATTACGATCTAATATTGATCGCTGTCGATGCGTTTAAGAAATTGGTTGTTACGGATTTGAATACGGATGAGATGCGCAATTTCTTTAAGCAGCTCGCCTTGCTGTCGGAACGCCATCAGTGTGATTTTGTCATCTCTATCAGCGGTCCGGAGGAGAACGTTCCCGATTTCATTCGCGTGTATGCGCAATAAATCGAAGGCGCGCGCGCAAGCCGGTCGACTGATTGCAGTAATTGTGCTGATCCTATTGCTCGCTTTTGTGTTGTACCTGATTGTGCGCGGCGTATCGAGCGTGCTTCGAGCCAATGCGAACAGTACCGGAATACCGGACCCAATGTTTGCGGAGGAAATCGAAACGGTTACCATACCGCCTGATCTTATCGAGATGGATGGTGCTTACGCTTCATCCGATAACAGCGCTCAGTGGGATACGAGTGTGCAGACGCCCGTAGATCAAACCGCAGATGAGCTGGCGAACGCCGCTAATCTGGAGAAATAGTGTAATAAATCCGTCCTTCATGATTGAATGAGGGACGGATTTATTTCTCTTATAGCACACAAATAATTACCTGAATTCGCTTTTGTAGATGCGCAATAATGCCATTTATTCAATAAAAGAACAGAATATGATATTATTTTAGATGGGTTTACAGGTAACAATTTGTGTGCTATAATGACATTGTCAACGGAACGGGAGGTGAGGAGATGCGAGAAAAGGCTCAAGAAGATGTGAAGATGTCCGTGCTCAGAATCGTGCAATCGCCAAACAGTGTCGGCGGCGTAATACGGGAATATCGCATGAAACGCGGTCTCAATCAGCCGCAGTTGGCGGCGAAGCTGGGGGTGACAAAAAATGCGGTGACCAATTGGGAATCCGGACACTCTCATCCTTCACTGGCAACAATTCCCGCTCTATGCGCGACGCTTGGAATTTCGGCGGACGTACTGTTTGGCATTGCGTCGCAAAATCGTACGTTGAGCCGTGAGGAGAAAGAGCATTTGCTTCGTTATCGCGCATTGAATGCTTACCAGAGGGATACAGTGGATTTGTTGATGGTTTCCATGGCGGAGAACGAGCGTAAGGAATTTCGCGACAGATGCAAAGCGCAGTTTATCCGCATTCCGCGCATACCGCTTGCCGCTTCCGCCGGTACCGGAAATTTGCTGGAGGAACGCTACGAGCAAGAGGAAATATACTTGCGCGATAGTTGGGAGACACGCAAGGCGGATATGGTGGTTAAGGTTTCCGGCGACAGTATGCAGCCCACTTTTTACGATGGCGACGAGATACTTCTGGAGCGTACTGATGCGATAGAGCCCGGGGAGATCGGGGTGTTCAGCATTTCGGGCGAAGCATTCGTAAAGGAATATCAACCGGATGGACTGCATTCCCATAATCCACATTACGATACGATTCGCATAGCCGCGGATGAAGAGGTACGTTGCATTGGACGCGTATTGGGCACAATTTCTTCCGTAATGTATGCGAGTGAACGGGAACAGACGGTATTAAACGAGATTTATGCAGAAAATGAGGGATTGGTCGATTGATCGAAGACGCACCAGAAGGAGGATGACGGCATGACAAGGGATGTACGCAAACGGCACTATCGCGAGAGCGTGTTGGGCTTCATTCAAAGCTTCTACGAGGATAACGGTTTTAGTCCTACGTTTCGTGAAATTGCCGTGGGGACCGGACTAAGATCGACCGCATCGGTATCGGCATACGTGCACGCGTTGATCGAAGATGGTTTTTTAAGCGGAAGCGCGGCGCGTCCACGGAAATTGACGGTGACAGAATATGGGCGCATGATGAACGATGCGACAAGCGCCTGAAGGCTTTAACGATGTACGAGGGAGGATATACATATGGATTTGACGCAGGGATTGATCGTGATTGGCATCGCGTTTGTATGCTATCTAGCTGGAATGTTGACCATGCGCGTGATCTCGCGCACTGATGCGCTAGAGACCATCGCCGCGGAATTGATGGAGCTGCGCACTGAAAAGGAAAGTAGAACGCAAGAAGGATGCGCGCCTGAAACGCGTAAAGCGCAGTTATGTTCAATGTGACGCGACGCGCTCCGCGTCGCGAATATCACCGGTGCGCCTTTGCAGGTTATCGACCGCATAAGATGCCCTTTGGAAACGATGAGTGCGCGCCGGAATGCATACGCTTTAAGCGTATATTACACCAAAAGATTGAGGCGTTAGTCGGCGAAGGATACGCGCATTTCCTGTCGGGCGGCGCTATGGGTATGGATATGTACGCTGCCGAAGCAGTACTGCAATTGCGCGAACAATACCCATGGATATTGTTGGAAATGGTTTCTCCGTTCGATGCGCAGGCGGATCGATGGTCCGATTGCTATCGCCGGCGGCATGATCTCTTGTTTGAACGCGCGGATATTGTAACGGCAACAGCGCATAACTTCAGCAAATCGTGTATGTTTCGCCGAAATCGATATTTGGTGGATAATGCGGATATGCTGCTCGCGGCGTATAACGGTCAACCGGGCGGTACGGCAATGACCGTCGCCTATGCGCGAGAGATCGGTATACCGGTTTCGATCGTGTGGTTGGAAGAATCATATAAAAAGTTCCCCGAATGCTGAAGACATCAATTTCTTCTAAGCATTTGGGGAATGTTTTTATTGGAAAAAAGCCTCAATGCTTTCATATACCGCCTCGAGCGAGTTTGTTCGATTGATGCGTTCGCGAAATTTGGAAGCGCCCGGCAATCCAACGACATACCACGCGATATGTTTGCGCATTTCTAGAAGTCCCTGCTTGGGACCATGCAGTCTGGTTTCCAACTCAATGTGTTTAATCAGCATTTTTTTTCGTGCGAGAATGTCCGGAGATTGGTAAGCCTTGCCCAGCATTGCTGCGCGTATTTCCGCGAAGATCCATGGGTTTCCCATTGCGCCGCGTCCAACCATCACGCCGTCACAGCCGGTTTCGTCGATCATCCGAACGGCATCCACGCCATTGCGAATATCTCCGTTGCCAATTACAGGAATGGATACTGAGCGCTTGACATCTTGAATGATGCGCCAATCCGCGTACCCGGAATATTGTTGATCACGCGTTCTCGGATGAACAGTGATGGCGCTTGCGCCGGCGTATTCGCATCTTTGGGCAATTTCCACTGCGTTAATGTGGGATCCATCCCAGCCTGCGCGAAATTTGGCGGTAACAGGAAGCTTGGTGCTGCCTACTGCCGCGGCGACGACCTTTTCCAGCAGTTTGGGTTCCCGCATCATAGCGCTTCCTTCACCATTTCCAGTAATTTTTGGGGCAGGGCAGCCAAAGTTCAAATCGATATAATCGAATTTGCGTGGTTCGAGCGATTGTACAGCGCGCGCCACCATATCTGGCTCGCGTCCAAATAGCTGTAGACCGACGATCCCATCGTTGGGTAAGCGTTCCAATAATTGCAGCGCGTTTATATTTTTGCCTTGAGAATAAATCCATCCCTTTGCGGAAAGCATTTCACTTACAGACCACGCGGCGCCCTGTTCGTGGCAGAGCATACGCATGGCGGCGTCCGATACGCCTGCCATGGGAGCAAGTCCCGCGCCTATGGGGAGTTCAATTGTTCCAATGCGCATAAACAGTTTCCAATCTGTTGAATTTCATCGCAAGTATAACAATTTCGATGTGCAATTGTCAAGCGGTGATGATGCGCTAAGAAATGGAATTTAGATGATGAACGATTATTATTAAAATTCAATACTCATGCCGTCGTAAGCCAGAAGCATTCCATCGCGCGCTACGATTTCCTTATAAAAATCATGCGGTGGGCACCAATGAGGAGAGAGATGGGTGAGCACAAATTGACTATGGGCTCCAAAGCAGCCTTTCTGCTTGAAATAATTAAGCATGAATTGGTTGCCCTCCAATGCCATATGTCCTCCTTGCTGTCGATTCAAACCAGAAGTTCCTTCCATAACGATTAGATCATATTGAAATTTGCTCATTAGCTCCATCATATCTTCATCAAACAGACCGCTGTCCAAAGCATAGAGCATCGTTTTCCCATCTTTTTGAATGATATAACCGTGAGAGAAACCCGGCTTGACATGATTCCCTCGAACTGGCGTTACGGTATAGCCATCCGTATCAAATGAGATTCCTTCATGAATTTCATTGAATTGAATATTTAAGTCTCTCAGATGAGCGGAACGTAATTCGTAATTATCATCGAGAAAGGATTCAAGCAGCTCGCGAACAAAATGATTGCCAAAAATATTCAGCTGCGGTATCGCAGTAAAGCGAGGTCCTCCGCAGTGCAGTTGATCGGCGTAGGAGTAGTGGATGTATTCATCGTTGGCTTTTCGCCACAGTAGGTGCTTGGGATAAAGGTGATCCTCATGCGGATGGGTAATCAGAAGCGTAGTCACTTGAGACAGATCGATGCCATGTACGGCGGCAACATCAAAGCAGGCATGGCTGATATCCAGCATCATACCATCGTCTACGAGCGCGCTGCTGTTCGTGCGGACGTTTCGTCCGCCGTGTTTTCTGGCATAGCTGCAGTGAACGCACTGGCACCACAATCCCGGATATCCTTCTCCGGCGCCTGTACCGAGAAATGTGATCTTCATGGGGATTCCCTCCGATTCGTATATCAATGGTTTTGAGTTGTAGATAGAAGTAATCAATCAAGCCAGCAGTTGAATAAAAATTCATAACTGGACGAAATGACTGAACCGGCGTAAATGTTCCGAATCACTTTCGTCAACGTCGACCCTTTCGGTATCGATTTGCGTACAGATACAATATATTCATTCTAGCACCATTGTTACACTGACAAACGTAAAAAATGTTCAAGTGTGAAGGCTTGTTTGGCAACTTCTTTTCAGAGTACTAGGAAACACTTGTACTATAATAGATCATAGCGCAAGAAAAGTCAACGCAAAGTGTTGCCATTAAAGGTATTCGCCAACAAAGACAGTATCTTCTTCCCAAAGAAACCGAATATCCAGGTGAATGCGTCTCGAGCAGTATACATTATAAAGGGAAGAAGCTGCAAATTTGGATAGGGAAAATGCTGTTATCCCTTAATTGCACCTGCTAACGTGCCCGAAAGAATCTGTTTCTGCCCTACGATGAAAATAAGCAGAGACGGTAACAGTATAATCACGATGCCACCCATGATCATACCATAGCCCAGACCTTCTGGATCCTGCAGCATACCAATGCCGATCTGTACGGTACGCATATTACTCTTATTGGTTACCAGTAGCGGCCACAGATAAGCATTCCAGGAATTGATGAATGAATATATGCCGATCGCACCCAGCGAACCTTTGGATATGGGAAGTAACAACGTGAACAGATACCGAAGATTACTGCAACCTTCCAATTTAGCAACTTCGTGAAAGGCTTTAGGAGTTTGCAGGAAAGTTTGGCGCATGAAGAAGACCGACATGGCTGAGGCCAACGAAGGTAGAATCAGAGCAATATAGGTATCAAACAGGTGAAGATCTCCCATGGTCATATAGTTAGAGATAATGATGGATTCCCCAGGAATCATCATAGTTGCAAGAATCATCATAAACACGAGATTTTTGCCTTTGAACGCAAAATGTGAGAAAGAGAATGCAGCCAAACTGGCAAGTATAATTTGCCCAACAGTTACACAGGTGGAAACGATGATGCTGTTTAGCATATACCTAAGTAGTGGAGCATTATCCAGCGCAAGGCGATAATTAGAGAAATTCAATAGAGTGGGTATCAGGTTTGGCGGATACCTGAAGACCTGCGCTGCTGGCATAAAACTAATGTCTACCGCATAGAGAATCGGAAATAGGATAATTCCAGCAAAGAAAAGCTGAAGAATGATAAAGAGAACCTTTCCCCACGTTGATGTCGGTCTCATTGATAGAACACACCCTTCTTCTCTACTTTGAATTGGATAATTGAGATGATTAGTAGAATGATTAAAAATAGGATTGATTGAGCACAAGCGTACCCCCAGCGATTATTCAGGAAAGCTTCGCGGTATATGGAGTAGGCCAGTACATTCGTCGAGTTTCCTGGTCCGCCTTGCGTCATAAGTTTAACCTGTGTGAAAGTCTGGAAAGCTCCGATGGTATTAGTGATTAGTAGGAAGAACAGGGTAGGAGTTATATTTGGTAATGTAATATGCCAGATAATGCGGAAATAACCTGCCCCTTCGATTTGGGCACTCTCATATAAGTCGTTGGAAACTGATTGTAGTCCCGAGTAAGAATAGATGAAATTGATTCCCAAGGAAAGCCACGTAGACGCAATGACGATCATATTCAGAGCCATTCTCTGGTCTGATAGCCAGTTGATTTGTTGGTGAATGATGTAATTAACCAAACCAGTGCTGGAATTGAATAGCAACAGCCATATGATCGATGCACAAGCAGAGGAAACAGCCATAGGAATGGCAAAGATCACACGGATCGGGCTGGATTTCTTTCGACGGTTATCTGCAAGTAATGCTAAGATCATACCCATGATGATCTGCAACGGTACGATTCGTATCGCATATCGTAATGTTAGAAACAGGCTGTTGTAGAATGTGTCAGAAGTGAGAAGCTGTTTAAAATTCCTTAATCCGGCGAAGCGGACGATTTCTCCCATAGAGTTAACGATGGAGAAGCTCATCGTCAATGTGCGGATAAACGGAAAATAGACAAACATTCCGAATATAATCAGAATTGGAAGAAGGTACAGATATGGCTCGATCACGGTGAAGACGGGCCTTCTGTATTTTTTCTCTTGAGTTTGCATTACTCGCACCTCTCATAAGATCGTATAACCGTATCGTTTAGTATAGAGAATAGATAAACCGCGGCGCGGCATTTCGATCAGCGCGCGCCGCGGTCGGAATGGATTAGCCGTTGGCTAAATTGTAGTCCTCAATCAGGATGTCTACATCTTTGGCACCCTTCTCGAGCGCTTCAGCCGGCGTCAATTCGCCCAAAAGCATCTGCTGCAGGTATGCCATGTAAGTCGCACGACCTTCTACCATAGTGCCATAAATCGCGCCAAATCCCATATTCTCAGAGAAGTGAAGCTGATCAACGATGACCTGGAACTGGGGATATTTCTCCATGTTTTCCTTGACTTCATCCAGCTCATATGCTTCGGTAGTGATGGGATAGTAGCCAGAGTTGATGTGGAAATATGCTTGTATTTCAGGGGAGGTGATGTACTTCACAAACTCAGCGATGGCACCTTCAGTCTCTTCACCACGGTCATTATTGATGCTGTAGATAGATGCGCCACCAAGAGTAACGCCACCGTTCGGAGATTCGGCGTCTACAGCGGGGAAGAAACCAACACCCAGTTCAAAGGAATCGCCGACATTGTTCAGGAAGTTGCGCAGACCACCGGAGGAATCAATAGCCATGGCTGTTTGACCAGACCAGAAGTAGGCATTGTTATCTGCGGATACAAAACCTAAATTGGCAATAACACCAGAGGTATACATATCCAGCCATTTTTGGCAAATTGCAACGATACGATCGTCGTCGGCAATCATGCAATGGGTCGCAGCTGCAGAACGACCGTTATCATTATCTACCATAGGTATTTTCTGCTGTACCAATACCTGTTCGAACCACCAAGGCAGATTGGAGACGGCGATGCCACTCTCAACTATGCCAGCTTCTTTGAGCTTGTTGGATGCATCAATGATCTCATCCCAAGTTTTGGGTGCTTCGTCATAGCCAACCTGAGAAAGCATATCCTTGTTGTAATATAATACAGGAACGGAAGTATTCAGCGGGATGGAATAGAGTTGATCATTGACCGTGTAGTAATCTAGAATGTGCTCTTCCAAATGGCTGATGTCGATTTCATACTTATCAATGATGTTTTGCATGGGATTAACAAATCCGCTGTCAACCATAAAACGGGTACCCGCTTCATAAATCTGAATCAGATCGGGACCATCTTGTGTGCGCATAGCAGCCTTCAGTTTATTAATTGATTCCTCATACGAACCTTGATATTGAGCTTCGATTTCAATGCCGGGGTGAGTTTCATTAAAGCTATTCACGATGTATTCCACAATTTCTCCGTTAGTTCCACTCATGCCGTGCCAGAGCAGCAGATGAACGGTTTCGCCTTCTGCGAAGGCAGTCAGACCCAACGAAGAGATTACTATGACCGCAGTCAGTAGCAGTGCAAGAAGCATCTTTTTCATGATAGTACCTCCTTATAATGTCCGTTTGTTCTTTGTCTGTCCTTTGTGCACCAATATTGTAACCTAAGGATACCGGTGTATTTTCTGAACAAACCACCTCTTTCCGTTATTGGAATTTTTTGAATTTGAAATACTAATATACTTCGATCTTTACTTTCCGATCGCTTCGTGCCATACGCTGACTACGGCGGATACATCATTGCTGATAACTTGATCTAAATGACCATCGCGTATCCAATTGATAATATCGCTTCGCATATTCCATCCATAATCGGAGTAACGATCTAATATCTCACCTACAGGAATGTGCAGGAACACAGCTATACCGGCTTGGTGGAGTTTAATACATTCCATACTTGGAAAATTAAGGATTTCGAGGTTGACTGCATCAACATTTGCGTCTAAAGCAGGAGCAGCGGGATCGATTAGTATAGAGTGAGAAAGCCCCACTGTTGGTACTTTGGGGATAAATTGTTTCAGCTCTTTTAGAAGTGTAAAATCAAAAGCGGAGAATTGGAGCAGGTCATATGCCTTCATATCATCTACTACAGCCTTTAGCTTTGGAAAAACCTCATCATTTCGGTTATAGACCTTAACCTCGAGCTGGTAGATGATATCATTTTTGCGAGCGAACTCCAATGCATCTCGCAAAGTTGGTATACGTTCCCCTGAAAATTCAGGTGAGAACCATGATCCAGCATCTAATTTTAAGAGATCGCCTGAAGTCATGTTGCGAACTAAGCCATGCCCATTCGTGGTTCTATCCACTGTTTCGTCATGAATGAGCAGGAGCTGTCCGTCGCGAGTTAATGCCAAATCAGTTTCACATGTAACACCTGCTCCGCCGAGCTTCCGCGCCAATTCAAATGCGGCATAGGTATTCTCCGGAGCGGCATAACTGTGTCCGCGATGACCAGCTATACGCATATTTTCCGGACGCATTCTCAACGGGTTGTTCATAGGTTAGTCCTCCTCTGATTGCATTACTTGATTTGCGCACGGTGCAGTTGTGTTTCTTAGAACAAGTCTCGGCTTTAAGGACATTGAGACCGGTTGATATTTAGGATCATTCAATATCCGAAGCATCATATTCGCGGCGCTCCGACCCAATTCCACAATATCCTGCTTTACAGTGCTCAAGAGGAAAGGCCAGAGTTGTCCTTCGGGTCTGTCATCACAACCAATCACGGATATATCCTCAGGAACTTTACAGCCAATAGAGTTTAAAAATTCGAGCACGCCAATTGCAAAGCGGTCATCTGTACACAAAATTGCAGTTAATTTGCTTCCTTGCATCAAATTTTTTGCAGCGTTATATCCTGCCTGATATCGTAAGGCTGCTGGCACAGGCATATCAAAGCGATGAATATGTGTTTTGAGCCCGTGCGAGCGAATTACTTCCTCATATCCTCTTTGGCGTTCGTTATAGATCATTGTATCTGCTGTTACTAGACCGATGTTCCTATGCCCTAACGAATACAGATATGCGGTTGCCTCCTGAAAGCCGGAATAGTGATCAGAATCCACATATGGGATTTCAGATATTAAGAAAGGCGTTTTGCGTCTTAGCGCGATGACGGGCATATCAAGTTTTTGGATTTGTTTTAGCAGATCATCACTCCATATATCCGGCGTTATCAGTACGCCCGCGTAACGATATTCTGTGGCTCTATCCAGAAAAGCTAATACCCTCTTAGGATCTCGATTGGTATTTGTATAGACTACATCGTATCCATTAGTCTGCAGCACCTCTTCAATACCTACTGCAGATACTGAAAAATAATTGTCTGCGATGTCCGGAATCATAAAACCGATAGTATTATTTCGACGATTTACAAGATTGCGCGCATGAAGGTTGGGGGAATAGTGCATTTCTTCTGCAACCTTGTATACGAGGTTCCGAGTCGTTTCACTGATCGCAGGATTTCCGCTCAACACTCTAGATACTGTGGATGGCGATAGATTAGTGCGCTTTGCAATATCTTTGATGGTGACCATTGTTTACATCATCCATTCATTTGGTAACGTTTGCATAGATTGTACCACGCAGATCTCAACTTGTCAAGAGTATAAAACCATTATCTTAGGCAAAATAGAGAAAATTAAGAGGTTTAGAAGGCGTATGTGCAATTATTAACGCAATTTAATCAGATATATAGATTGGAATAATGCAAAAGTTGCATATTGAATTGCGTTATAAAGAAACCAATTCAGTGCATTAATTTGAAATAATGAAGGATAATGAATAAAGAATGTTTCTGAACATTAAGTCGCACACGATAAATCAATATTTGCTATGAGGAATGGGAGATGTTTCCATAAAAGACTTCCGCCGTAAATTGTGAAAAAAGTATGAAAGCCTGTGAAAGTTGATTGGTCCTGAAAAAACTTGATATAAGTATTGTCCCATCTTCGTATGTTTTCAGTGGCAACTCAATAATCCCAATATGTAAAACCCCCTCTTTCCTTCTAATATATCCGTCGGAAAGAGGGGATAATGCCTATCGTACCCGTTTCAGCTTTTTCAAAACAGCCTACGCGTGTAGTTCAACATTTTTCGTACCCGCGACAATCTTCACATCGCTGTGAAGTGCCGAGAACGCCGTAAAATCAATTACTTCAGCTCGGAGAAGTACTTGATGGTGCGAACCATCTGGCTCACGTAGCTGTTCTCGTTGTCGTACCAGGACACGACCTGAACCTGAGAGGTGCCGTTTTCCAGATTTACAACCATGGTCTGGGTGGCATCAAACAGGGAGCCGAAGCGCATTCCGATCACGTCGGAGGATACGATCTCGTCCTCATTGTAGCCGAAAGACTCGGTCGCTTCCGCCTTCATCTGAGCGTTGATCTGCTCCTTGGTGGGCGCGCCCTTTACTACGGCGTTCAGAATGGTGGTAGAGCCGGTGGGGGTGGGAACGCGCTGCGCAGCGCCGATCAGCTTGCCGTTCAGCTCGGGAATAACCAGACCGATGGCCTTCGCGGCACCGGTGCTGTTGGGAACGATGTTCACAGCGCCCGCGCGGGAACGACGCAGGTCACCCTTGCGCTGCGGACCATCCAGAATCATCTGGTCGCCGGTGTAGGCGTGAATGGTGCACATAATGCCGGACTCGATGGGCGCGCAGTCATTCAGAGCCTTCGCCATGGGCGCCAAGCAGTTGGTGGTGCAGGAAGCGGCGGAGATGATGGTATCATCGGGCTTCAGGGTTTCATGGTTGACGTTGTAAACGATGGTGGGCGGATCATTGCCGGCGGGAGCGGAGATAACAACCTTGCGGGCGCCAGCGTCGATATGCGCCTGGCTCTTCGCCTTGCTGGTGTAGAAGCCGGTGCACTCCAGTACGACGTCGATCTTCAGCTCGCCCCAGGGCAGCTCAGCGGCGTTCGCCTTGGCGTAAATGGTGATCTTCTTGCCGTCTACTTCGATGTAATCTTCGCCGGCATCCACCTTGTGGTCACGAGCATAGTTGCCCTGAGTGGAGTCGTACTTGAGCAGATGGGCAAGCATCTTGGGGGTGGTCAAGTCGTTGATCGCGACAACCTCGTAGCCCTCAGCGCCAAACATTTGACGGAAAGCGAGACGACCAATGCGGCCAAAACCGTTGATAGCAACACGTACAGCCATGATAAACAACCTCCTAATATAAATGGTAACATGAGTGGGTACGAAATGTACCTTTGTTTCCGTAATTATTGTACTCTATCAGTCTAAGAAGTGCAAGCGCATTTTTGGTAAAAACACACTATGCGCGGTTACAGCGCGATATCCCCGTAGAAGGATGTGCCGTCTAATTTCTCTTTACAGCCCAGCGCTTCCAGAACAGTGGCGGAAACATCCGCGAAGGTCTTACGCTCGCCCAGATCAATGCCTTCCTCAATGCCGAGGCTCCATACCAGCAGCGGCACGCGCTCGCGCGTGTGGTCAGTATGGCGAGTAAAGGTCGGATCGCAACCGTGGTCTGCGGTAATGATCAGTAGACCATCTTCGCCCAACAGTTTGAGAATTTCCGGCAGGCGTTGATCGAATGCTTCCAGTGCGCCCGCAAAGCCCTGCGGATTGCGGCGGTGTCCGTATTGCGAATCGGTATCGACCAAATTCACGAACATGAGTCCACGCCAGTGATCCTTTTTCAAGAAGTCGATCATCGCGTCGGCGCAGGCATCGTTGCCCGCGGCGTGGTTGGATTGAGTAATGCCGCGGTGGTTGAATATATCCTCAATCTTACCGACGCCCAGCACATCCATGCCCTCAGACTTGATTACATCCAGCATGGTTCTTCCTACGGGATCCACCGAGAAATCGCGGCGGTTGCCGGTACGCACAAAAGCGCCGGGGTTGCCAATGAACGGTCGGGCGATGACGCGCCCCACGTTGTGCTCACCCTTGAGCAGACGGCGCGCGGTGCGGCAGATGTGCCACAGCTCCGTGGGTGGTACAATTGCCTCATGCGCTGCGATTTGGAAGACGCTGTCCGCGGAGGTGTATACGATCAGCTTGCCGCTGCGGATATGTTCCGCCCCCAATTCCTCGATGATGGCGGTACCGGAGGCAACCTTGTTGCCGATCACGCCCATACCGGTCTCACGCTCGAATTCATCAATTAAAGACTGCGGAAAGCCGTTCGGGTAGGTGGGGAAGGGCTTTTCCAGCGTTAAACCTGCCATCTCCCAATGACCGGTGGTAGTATCTTTGCCCGCGGCGCGCTCCAGCATGGTGCCGTAGCAGCCAAAAGGCTCGTCTTCGTCATCCGGATGCATCCCTACGGTTTTGAGCAGACCCATTTCAGTGAGATTGGGCAGGTTTGGGTGACATTGCTCTATGACATGCGCCAGCGTATTCGCGCCTACGTCGCCATATTTTTCCGCGTCGGGCTGCCAGCCCGCACCGGTGCCGTCTAGCACCACTACGACAGCGCGTCTCATTTTCTTCACGGCGATCCCTCCATTTCATGTGCCCCAATCGGAGCCCATTTTGGGAAGCGGGATATATATTCCGTTTCCAACAGAAATGCATATTCTACAGCGAGATTATGAATTCCTGCCTTGCGCCAAGGCTTTTGTATAAGTTTACTTCAATTCATTTTTTGCAATAAAAAAAGCCGCGCTCAGAGTGAACGCGGCGAATGCAGGCTTATTGTGCGCGAGTTTCGCAGTACAGGCAGCGATAAACTTTATTTTGGGGATCGGTCAGTTTGAATACGTGCTCTATGGAGCGTTCTACGGAAGTGATACAGCGAGGATTTTTGCAGCGGATTACGTTGGTGAGGCGCTGGGGCATATCAATACGGCGCTTTTCCACCAGTTCGCCGTTGCGAATGATATTCACCGTAACGCCGGGGTCTACAAAACCTAGCACATCGAAATTAATGGCGATATCGGAATCGATCTTAATCATATCCTTTTTGGCGCCGGTGCGGTGGCTCACGGCATTTTTAATGATGGCGACGGAAGCCTCCAGCGTATCCAGCCCCAGCAGCTCGTATATGCGCATCCCACGTCCGGCGGTAATGTGGTCGATCACAATGCCGTTTTGAATTGCGTCTATATTCATGCCAGATTTTCCTCCATTCCAAGAAGCTTCATGATCAGCGCCATGCGCATATACTTTCCGTTGAGCACCTGCTTGAAGTAACAGGCGCGGCTGTCTCCGTCTACATCGGTAGAGATTTCGTTCACACGGGGCAAAGGATGCATGACGCACAAATCAGGCTTTGCCGACTTCAGCTTCGCCATGTTTAAAATATAGCTGTCCTTCAGGCGCAGGTAATCTTCCTCATTGAAGAAGCGCTCTCGCTGCACGCGGGTCATGTACAGCACGTCCAGCTCAGGTATCGCTTTTTCCAAACTAGTGGTCTGAGTGTAGGGAATGCCGTTTTCGCGCAATACGTCCTTCTTGACGTAGCTGGGCAGCTTGAGCTCCTCCGGCGAGATCAGCACGAAACGATTGCCCGGGTAGCGCGCCATGGCGTTGATCAAGCTGTGTACGGTGCGACCGAACTTCAAATCGCCGCACAAGCCAATGGTGAGATTGCTGAACGAGCCCTTCTCGCGGCGTATGGTGAGTAGATCGGCGAGCGTCTGGGTGGGGTGGCAGTGCCCGCCGTCGCCCGCGTTGATTACGGGAATGGAAGCGTTGTTTGCCGCCACCAACGCTGCGCCCTCCTTCGGGTGGCGCATGGCGATGATATCGGCGTAGCAGCTGACGGTTCGGGCAGTGTCGGAAACACTCTCGCCCTTGGAGGCGGAGGAGGTCGCCGCGTCGGTTACGGAGAGCACGTTTCCGCCTAGCTCGTACATTGCCGCCTCAAAGCTCAAGCGTGTGCGAGTGGAAGGTTCAAAGAAAAGTGTCGCCAGTTTTTTCCCTGCGCAGGCGTGGGCGTAGCGGTCGCCATGAGAGATGATATCCTCTGCGGTTTGAATCAGCGATTCAATTTCCTGTGTGGAGAGATCGAGTATATCGATCACGCTTCTGCTCATTCCCGTGTGCCTCCAATCCAGCTTTCATCCGAGGGATTATCGCGGAAAGCGATTAGTCGAGACCGATCCTCCGGACGAATGTAGCCCTCTTCGGCAGCAATTTGTACGACCGCGTCAAAATTGGTCAGCGAGGTGTTTTCAATATTCGCCTGTGCGAAGCGTTCCTCGCTCTTCTTCATGCCATAGGTGAATATGGATACGATGCCCAACACGTTTGCGCCCGCTTCACGCAACGCGTTGACCACATCAATGTCGCTGCCGCCTGTGGAAATCAGATCTTCTATTACTACGACCTTTTGTCCTGGAGACAATCGTCCTTCGATCTGGTTCTGCCTGCCGTGGTTTTTCGCGTCCGAGCGCACGTAACCCATGGGAAGTCCCATAATGTGGGCGACGATGGCGGCATGGGCGATTCCGGCGGTTGCCGTGCCCATCAACACCTCTACATCCGGATACTTGTCGCGAATGAGGCGCGCAAAAGCGTTCTCAATGCCGGTGCGTACATTGGGTGCGGTCAAGGTCAAGCGATTATCGCAGTAGATGGGGGAACGGATGCCGCTGGCCCATGTGAAGGGCTGCTCCGGACGGAGGAATACCGCCTGAATGGACAATAGGTTTCTGGCAATTTCGTATTGCATGGTATGCTCCTTTATTGGTTGGTTTTAGCCGATGAATTCATTTACGCATCTTTGATATGCCGTAACAGGGTCGGCAGCGGCGGTTATGGGGCGTCCGACTACAATGTAGTCCGAGCCAATCTCGCGCGCCTGCGCGGGGGTCATTACGCGCTTCTGATCGCCTTTGTCGCCATCGGCAAATCGAACGCCAGGGGTGACGGTCAGGAAGGATTTTCCGCATACATTGTGCACGCGTTCCGCCTCCAGCGGGGAACAAACCACGCCGTCCAGCCCCGCTCCCTTCGCGACCTGAGCGTAATGCATGACCACCTGTTCGATGGGTTCGCGAATGAGCAGGTCGCGTTCCATGCTGATCTGGTCGGTGCTGGTCAGCTGCGTTACGGCAATGAGCAACGGTCGCGTGCCGTCAGGGCGGGTCAAGCCCTCCAAGGCGGCGCGCATCATCGCGTCGGTTCCCGCAGCGTGTAGATTGGTGATGTCCACATCCAGTTTGGAGAGTACGGACATGGCTTTCTTAACCGTATTGGGTATATCGTGCAGCTTGAGATCTAGGAAAATCTTATGCCCGCGCGCCTTAAGCTGGCGCACAATTTCAGGTCCTTCCGCATAATACAACTCCATGCCAACCTTGACGAAAGGCTTGCGGTCGGTAAACGAATCCAGAAATTCCAGCGTCTCCTTCGCGGAAGCGAAGTCGCACGCTACAATTACGTCTCTGCCCATGTGTGTGCACCTCCAATAATATCCGTGAGATTTTCAATGCGATACTTTTGCATGACCTCTGGCAATGCCTCGATGATGCGCTTGCAGGCGAAGGGATCGACCAGATTTGCCGCGCCAACTACCACACAAGTTGCGCCTGCCAGCATCATTTCTAGTACGTCCGCCGCGCTCGATATGCCGCCCATTCCGATTACCGGAATCTTAACCGCGCGCGCTACCTGATAGACCATGCGCAATGCTACAGGGAATACCGCCGGTCCGGAGAGCCCGCCGGTGGTATTGGCGATGATGGGTCTTCGCGTGCGCAGACTAATACGCATTCCCAGAAGAGTGTTGATGAGGCTGATACCATCCGCACCGGCGTCTTCGCAGGCGCGAGCGATGGATACGATGTCGGTCACGTTGGGTGAAAGCTTCATAATGATCGGCTTGCGAGCGACCGCCTTGACTGCGCGCACTACCGCCGCAGCCATGGCGGGATTGGTGCCGAAGCTCATGCCGCCATGCTGTACGTTGGGACAGCTGACGTTGACCTCTAGCCAGCCAACTTGTGAGCAGGCGTCCAGTTTGGCGCACGTTTCGGCGTATTCCTCTAAAGAAAAGCCGCTCACATTCGCCATAACCGGCTTATGAAATACTTCGGCAAGTTTGGGGAGCTCTTCGGAAATGACGCATTCTACCCCCGGGTTCTGCAACCCAACGGCGTTTAGCATACCCGAAGGGGTTTCGGCAATTCGCGGCAACGGATTGCCCAGACGGGGATGCAGCGTGGTACCCTTGAATGAGAAGCTGCCAAGCATATTGATATCATACAGCTCCGCAAATTCGTGACCATAGCCAAACGTACCGGAGGCGGGAATAATGGGGTTGTCCAGCTCGATGCCTAACAGACGCACTTTCATGCTTCCCACAGGATCTCCTCCTTTCGCAGTACCGGACCCTCGCGGCAAATGCGCTTGTAGCCCGTGATTGTGCGACAGGTGCAGCCCATGCACGCGCCAAAGCCGCAGCCCATACGCGCTTCAAAACTGAGCTGTCCAGAGCAGCGTAGCGCGTGGTATACGGCGCGAAGCATCGGCTCTGGTCCACAAGCGAAGTAGTGAGAGGGAGCTTCAGGAAGTACGGCGGTGACAAAGCCCCTTTCGCCTGCGCTCCCATCGGCGGTCGCGAGCCGTACTTCGCAGCCGACATCAAGAAATTCCTGAACGTAAAATACTTCGCTTGCGGTGTTGAACCCCAAAGCGATCGTAGGTGTTTGCCCTGCTTCGATTAGGCGCTTTGCCAGCAGAAACATGGGCGGAACGCCCACGCCGCCGCCAATTAAACAGGGTCGCCTGCCTGAGGAGGTAATATCGAAACCATTGCCCAAGCCGGAGAGTGCGTCAAGCACAACTCCTTTACGCAATTCAGACAGTTTTCCTGTGCCTGCGCCGACGACTTTATAGATTAGCGTCAGTACGTCGCCTTCCGCATCGCATACGGAGATGGGACGGCGCAGGTATAATCCGTCAATTCGCAAATTAACGAATTGCCCTGGCGCGGTGATGGGCGAGGTATCGCCTCTAAGACGCATACGGAATATATCCGGTGCGAGGCATTCGTTGGATAATACGGTATAAGTCGTGTTCAGCATAATTTCCCCGCTCGGTTACGCGTCTATAGTGGAAATAGTGAGCGTGGTCTCCTCCAATACGTCTAGAAGCACGCGCACGGTATCCAAAGAGGTGAACATGGTTACGTTGTTCTCTGTAGCAGCGCGACGAATCAGCATACCGTCGGAAAGCGCGTTCAACGAGTGGATGTTGCGGGTGTTGATTACGTAGGCAATGTGCCCCTGTCGCATGGAATCTACGATTTCATCCGTATTGTCCTCGCCAATCTTGCGCAGCATATGCGTGCGGATACCGCGCTCCTTCAGGTACTGCGCCGTGCCCGCCGTAGCCTCTATGTTGAAACCCAAGTTGTAGAAGCGGCGAATGAGCGGCTCGGCTTCCTCCTTGTCCTCATCGGCAATGGTGGCGAACACCGTGCCGTAGTTCTGCAGATGCATTCCCGCGGCCTGCAGCGCTTTGTAGAGGGCGCGATTGAGCTTATCATCGTACCCGATTGCTTCGCCCGTAGACTTCATTTCAGGGGAACGATAGGCGTCCAACCCCTTCATTTTGTTGAAAGAGAATACCGGCACCTTTACGTAGTGGCGTTTTTTCTCCTGCGGGTACAGATCGAATATGCCCTGCTCCTTGAGCGACTTGCCCAATATGACCTCAGTAGCGATATCCGCTAGAGAATATCCCGTCGCCTTAGAGAGGAAGGGACTGTGCGGGAGGAACGGGGATTGACCTCTATGATGAACACATTTTCGTGCTCATCTACAATAAACTGAATATTGTACAATCCGACGATACCAATGCCCAGCCCCAACTTCTTCGCGTATTGCAATATAACGCCCTTGACCTTGTCCGATATGGAGAAGGTAGGATAAACGGAGATGGAATCGCCGGAATGGATACCGGTTCGCTCGACCAGCTCCATAATGCCCGGCACGAATACATCGCGCCCGTCGCATATAGCGTCGACTTCAACTTCCTTGCCCTGAATGTAGTGGTCGACCAATACGGGTTTATCAGAGTCGATCTCCACCGCTTCTTTGAGATAGCGGCGCAATTGCTGCTCGTTGGCGACAATCTGCATGGCTCTGCCGCCCAACACAAAGCTGGGGCGGACGAGTACAGGGTAACCGATACGCTCCGCAACGGCGACGCCTTCTTCAATATTGGTGACAGCACGTCCCTGTGGCTGGGGAATACCCAACTCGACCAGTACCTTTTCGAAGCTGTCGCGGTTTTCGGCGCGCTCAATGGCGTCGCAATCCGTGCCGATCAGCTTCACGCCGCGCGCCATGAGCGGATGAGCGAGATTGATCGCAGTCTGTCCACCTAGAGAGGTAATAACGCCCTCAGGCTGCTCAAAATCGATAATATTCATCACATCCTCGGGCGTGAGAGGTTCGAAATAGAGCTTGTCGGAGGTTTTGTAATCGGTGGACACGGTTTCGGGATTGTTGTTGATGATGATCGCTTCGTAGCCGTTGCGCCTTATGGTCTGCACCGCGTGTACTGTGGAATAGTCAAATTCTACGCCCTGACCAATGCGGATGGGTCCGGCACCCAATACCACGATCTTGCGCTTATCGGTGCGAATGGATACGTTCTTCCCGCTGTAAGAAGAGTAAAGATAGGGAATATACGCGCCGGTATGCAGCGTATCGACCATTGGGAACGCGGGAACAACGCCGTGCTCGCGACGAATGCGCGCGATGTCGAGCTCGTCTTTTCCCCAGAGTTCCGCGATGGTGAGGTCGGCAAAGCCCATCTGTTTGGCGGCGCGCAGCGTATCGATATCGCCGTTATGCGCGCGCAATGTATCCTCCATGCGCACAATACGCTGAATGGATTCCAGAAATAGTGGGGTAATCATGCTGACTTCAAACAGCTTTTGCACGCTTGTCCCAAGACGAAGCAGCTGAGCGATGGCGAATATGCCGTCGGCACGGAAATTTGCAATGTAGGAAAGCAGCTCCGCTTCGCTCATCGTATCAAATTTGCTCAAGCGTAGATGGTGTGCTCCATTTTCCAAAGAGCGAACGGATTTGAGCATACATTCCTCTAAATTTGCACCGATGCCCATGACCTCTCCGGTCGCCTTCATTTGGGTTCTGAGGAGATTGGGCGCGGAAGCGAATTTATCAAACGGGAAGCGCGGGAACTTGGCGACGATGTAATCTAGACTCGGCTCAATTGCCGCGGTACCGCCTGCTACGGGAATATCCTCCAGCGCCATGCCTAGCGCAATTTTAGCCGTGACGGAGGCAATGGGATAACCGGACGCTTTGGAAGCCAGCGCGGAAGAGCGTGATACTCGGGGATTGACCTCGATCAGATAGTATTCGCTGGTTTCAGGATGAAGCGCGAATTGTACGTTGCATCCGCCTTCAATCTTAAGTTCGCGTATGATCTTGATCGCAGAATCATTCAGCATTTTCAGATCATGTGCGTTGAGCGAGAGTATGGGCGCAACGACGATGGAGTCACCGGTGTGAACGCCTACTGGGTCTACGTTTTCCATGCCGCATATGGTAATGGCGTGATCGTTGGAATCGCGCATGACCTCAAACTCAATCTCTTTGAAGCCTTTTACGCTCTTTTCTACCAGTACCTGATGCACGGGGGAGAGCTTGAAGCTGTTTGTGCCTACTTCGATAAGCTCCGCTTCGTCGTTGGCAAAACCGCCGCCGGTGCCGCCAAGAGTAAATGCGGGGCGCAGCACAACGGGATAGCCAATTTCCTTTGCCGCATTTTTCGCTTCCTCCAGTGAGTAAGTGATCTTGGAAGGAATGACTGGCTCGCCGATGGATTCGCACATTTCCTTAAACAGTTCGCGATCCTCCGCGCGCTCTATGGATGTAAAGGGCGTGCCCAACAGCTCTACTCGACACTCGCGCAATACGCCTTTCTTCTCGAGCTGCATCGCGAGATTTAAACCGGTCTGTCCGCCAATGCCGGGAACAATGGCATCGGGTCGCTCATAACGCAGAATTTTCGCGATGTATTCTAGTGTGAGCGGTTCCATATACACCTTGTCGGCAATGCTGGTATCCGTCATGATGGTCGCGGGGTTGGAATTGCAGAGGATTACCTCATATCCTTCCTCCTTGAGTGCCAAACATGCCTGTGTACCCGCGTAATCGAACTCCGCCGCCTGACCAATGACGATGGGTCCGGAACCAATCATGAGAACTTTTTTAATGTCGGTGCGCTTTGCCATTTGCCTGCCCTCCAATCCGTATTACCGTTATGCTCTTGTATTGAATGAATCATTTTGATATACGATTTGTCCGTTGAGCCAAGTCGCCATGCATTCTCCCCGCACGCTCCAGCCCTCAAACGGCGTCGCTTTTCCCATGGAAAGAAATGCTGCGCTGTCGATTTCGTGTTCGTGGTACAAATTCCACAGCGTGTATTCATCGCCAAGTGGTATGGCGAAGCGTTCGCGTGGACGGATTGCCAATGCGTCGATCAGCCGCTCCAGAGAGATTACGCTCTTTCGAACCAAATGGGTATAGAGCAGTGGGAACGCCGTTTCTAAGCCTACGATGCCGAACGCGCTGCCCGCCAGTCCCTTTGCCTTCTCCTGTGCGCTGTGCGGCGCGTGATCCGTAGCGATGATATCCACTGTGCCGTCACACAATCCCTCAAGCAGCGCCTCGCGATCCGATTTAGAGCGTATGGGCGGATTCATTTTGAAGCGACCTTCTTCTTTTAGCTCGTCCTCCGTTAGCAGCAGGTAGTGGGGGGCGGTCTCACAGGTAACGTTTACACCGGATGCTTTTGCTTCGCGAATGAGCGCTACGCTCTCTTTGCAGGAGATGTGGCATACATGGTAGGCGCAACCAGTCTCTTCCGCCAAGCGGATGTCGCGTTCGATTTGTCGCCATTCGCTCTCAGCACATATTCCTTTGTGTCCATGCCGCGCGGCATATGCGCCGTCGTGAATATATCCCCTGCGCAGTAGATCGTTTACCTCGCAGTGGGCTACAATCAGTTTGTGCAGCGCCTTGGCACGCTGCATCGCTTCGCGCATCATGTCGTCGGACTGCACGCCGTGTCCATCGTCTGAAAAGGCGACGATATAAGGACTCATCGCTTCCAAGTCGGCGAGCTGTTCGCCTTTTTCTCCCACGGTGATTGCGCCATAGGGGAGCACCTGTACCACCGCGTCCCGTTCAATAATGTTTAGCTCTTCATGTAAATGCGGCAAACAATCCGGTACGGGGTTTAAATTGGGCATGGCGCATACGGCGGTATATCCCCCGCGCGCCGCAGCCATGGAACCTGAGGCGATGGTCTCCTTATAAGAAAAGCCCGGTTCCCTGAAATGTACGTGTACATCGCAGAAACCGGGAAATAAAATAGCTTCGGTGTCCTGAGAAAGCAATCGTGCGGGAAATAATGAAACAACTTGTTCCGCTCGTTTTGCAAACGCGGGAATGCGGTTCGACTGGAATACGGTGATGTTTGCCATGCTGCCGCCTCCTGACTTGGCGATCTAGGCAAACAAAAACTGCCGTTCAAGAGCGGCAGGAATATATATGGACACAGCAAAACAGACCTCTGTCCTTCTATTTCTCTTGCCGACCTCTCTGGATCGCCTTAAAGATGATTTATGAGGATTGTAGCATAGAAGAATGGCGGTGTCAACGAAAGGTTCAGAAAAGAAGGGATTAAATATTCTTTGATTTTCATTCATTGAAGTCGTGACCAATACTTCCATTGGATTGAAAGCGTCGTCGGTACTTGGCGATTGCGGCGTCCAAAGCCTCTTCCGGATCAATTTGGAGCTCGGCGCACAATGCAAGCAGTGAAAAGAGGCAATCGCCCATTTCTTCATTTGCAGATGTAGGCAAGACAAAGGGTTGACTGTGATATTTTGAACCCTTCAGTAGTTCCTTTCCAAGTTCACCAATTTCAGAGACCAGATCGATATAGCGCGCCTCCGCGCCGCAACTCAAATGGAAAGAATCGATCATTTCTTCAACTTTATTCATCATAGTATGTTTCCCCTTCGAATTCAGGCAGATATACCAACAGCCTCGAGCGGCTATTTTTGCTCGAGGCTGTTGGAAGGGAATCGAGAAAGCGTTAAAACAGATTGATTACGCCTTCTACTTCCTTATTGATCACGTAATATGCCTTGCCTTCTTCGGGCTTTACGTAGATCTCCAAAGCTTCGATATCGGAGAGCTTCCTGCGGGAATCCTTCCATTCCTTCTTGACATTGGCTTCCAATACGCTCAGCTCGGTCTCCTGACCGGCATACTGCAAAATAAGCTGTTGCTTTACCTTTGCGGGCATCAATGCTCCCTCCGTTTCGCGTTCAATTATCGTACTGTTGGTTTCGTTACGATGATTAAAATATACCATATGACCAACAGCGCTGCAAGACGATTTCAGTGAAAATGGCAGAATGAAACACGGACAAGGTACACAAAGCCGTTTTGCGAACGCTTAATTTTTGTTGGTCTTTTTAAGAAAATGTTAGAAAACAGGTTCGTTTTTAAAGGTACACATACGCAATTGGAAGAAATTCACTCTGATTCAAACTTTATGATGCGCGACGTTTTTTTCGGTTTGTAAGCATGAAGATGGTTGACGATTGATTCGATTGGGATTACAATAGGACCAATAGTATGGGAGGCTGGCAAATGGCTCTATTGATGGTACATCTATTGGCGGCGCAGCGCTGGGCGCATCGACATACGGAATATCTGAATAATCCTGATTTCTATCTAGGGGTTATTTCGCCCGACGCTATACACGTGCGTGATCACGACGATAAGTCTCATAAGGATGAAATTCACCTGTATAACTGGCGACAGGTTCGACCGGAGTATGTGCAAGCCTACTGGCAAGCGCATAGTGCGCCATTTGATATCGGCTACGGTATTCATGTGCTTACAGACGGTCAGTGGGTCGCGGCGTATCGAGAACGATTTCCGCAGCCTTTTCTGCCGGATGGCAAGGTGGATACTCATGTGTATTATCACGACACGTTCCTGAGCGATTTTGCCCTGTACGATGACGACGGGAAGGAAAATGGGCTCTTTGCGTTGGTCGCACAAGGGAGAGCGCCTTCAGATCATCCTCTGCTGCGCGAATACGAGCTGGTCGAGTGGCAGCACATGATGCTGAACGCCTATCGCGAGGGCTGCCGCGAAACGGGCGTGCCCGAATATATCGACAAGGCATTTTGTCTGGAGTTCCTTGATCGATGCCAGTCGACTTTAGACGAAGTGTATGCGCAAACATTTAAAAGCGAAAAGCAAACTGAGCTGCTTTGATAATCAATGTAATTCTCTATTTTTATTAATATTTCTTTAATCGTTGTACTGTAAAATAAATATATCTTTGAACGAAAGGCTAGTAAAAGTCATGGAAAAGCTGATGCAGCGTGTTTGCGAGGAATTCCGCATTCCCGGCGAATTCTTGTCCTATGAAGAAATCAAGATGGGCAATGTCAATAATACATATCGCGTGACTTATCGTCAGGAAGATGGCACACCCAAGTCATATGTATTGCAAAAAGTCAATACCTATGTATTTCGCAATCCTGAGCAGGTAATGGAAAATATCGACAGGGTTACGGAGCATATTCGTGCCAAAACGCCGGGGCGCATCTCTTTGCACTTTCATCATACGCGCGATCGTAAGAATTATATCAATAATGAAAACGGATTTTGGCGACTGTTCAACTACATTCCCTCCGTCACCTACAACCATTGCGAAGATTTGGAAGTGGTGCGCCATGCCGGAGAGGCATTTGGGGAATTCCAGACCATGCTGGCGGATTTCGACGCGACTTTGCTGCACGAGACCATTCCGAATTTCCACAATACCGTCGCGCGTTACGATACATTACTTA
>JAFUAR010000200.1 GCA_017460585.1 Clostridia bacterium | reverse complement strand
GGGCGAAGGTCACCAGCCAGCGCAGCGCCAGAGTCTGACGGCGCTCGGGACGAATCTCGATAGGCACCTGATAGGTCGCACCGCCGACGCGGCGAGCCTTTACTTCCAAAGAAGGCATGATGTTGGCAATCGCCTGATTGAACACTTCCAGAGCGTCCTTGCCAGACTTCTTCGCAACGGTGTCGAACGCCTCATAGCAAACCGCCTGAGCGACGCCGCGCTTGCCATCCAACATGACCTGGTTAATCAGCTTGGACACTATAACCGTGCCGTATACAGGGTCCGGAAGCACTTCGCGCTTCGGGACAAAACCACGTCTGGGCATATTGTTCCCTCCTGTAAATTGAAGACGATAAAGTGAACTCAGAAACCGGCGAGAGCAACGATGCGCAAGTTGGCGCTTGCGCCTATGCCACGCGCGAAAAGCTTAAGCCATATGTATTCCCACGTTCCAAATGGACACGTACGGCTTTTCGCCTTCGGGCGCTTCGCCACAGAGCCAAACCAAATGGCTCGTTTACTTCTTCGGACGCTTCGCGCCGTAGAGGGAGCGAGCCTGCATACGCTTGGCAACGCCAGCGGTATCCAGAGCGCCGCGGATGATGTGGTAACGCACGCCAGGCAGGTCGCGCACCCTGCCGCCTCGGATCAAAACGACCGAGTGCTCCTGCAGGTTGTGACCGATGCCGGGGATGTAGCAAGTACCTTCGATGCCGTTGGTCAAACGGACACGAGCGATCTTGCGCAAAGCGGAATTCGGCTTCTTGGGGGTCTGCGTCTTTACAGACAGGCAGACGCCGCGCTTCTGCGGACAGGACTGCAGAATCGGGGAATTCGACTTGCTGGTTACCTTTTCTCTACCCTTGTGGATCAACTGATTGATCGTCGGCATTGAAGAAAAGCACCTCCTGAACAATGATGAAGATAGGAATCTATAAAACCGCTTCCGCAACCCTCGGAAGGTTTATAGCATTGTAACATTGGCGGATTCAGCGCAGTATGCCCGCGGCGGCGGTCTTTACCTCCACGCCGCAGAGCGCGCCCAGTTCCTTTTTGGTATCGACCTGCACCACGCGAAGCCCCGCCTGCGCGGCGGCGTCCTTCACCTGACGGACGATGAACAAATCGGCGTCGCCCGCGAGGTATACCTCGGAAACCTCACCCGCCTGAATTGCGCGAATCAGTCTACGCGTGCCGACAACCTTGCGGCTGTCCTTCAGCTTTTCATACATGGCGCAAACCTCCTCGCACATACTCAACTTGTTCATTGTACCGTCTGGCAGGTAAATTGTCAAGCACAACCCAGTCAAAACGGCGGCGCGTTGCGGAAGTTTAACGTTTTTCCTATCCCTGTCCCCCGCGCGTTCACTATACGATTGCTACTTTAATTTCAGTCGGTACTCCGCCGGAATTCAGCGTATATTGATTTGAGACGTTATACTTCATTAAAGCCCCTCGAAGAAGCGTTTGACGCATGATTTTGCCGCTTGCAAAGCAGTGAGCAAATGGTATAATAGAAACATGAAAACGGTATGAATTGACAATCGTCATTCCACGTTGATTAAAATCGGCGAAAGCGGGGTGCATCATGGCGCGCACATTGGAGCGGTGGCAGCTGGTCGAACGCAGCATTCACAAAAAATACCGCAAAGAAATCTGGACGCCGTTCATCACCGCCGTCCGGCGCTATTCGCTGCTCGCCCCGGGCGACCGCGTGGCGGTGGCGCTTTCAGGCGGCGCGGCATCTTTGCTGCTGGCGGAGCTGGCGCGCACGCTCGAACGTTTTACCGAAACGCCGTTTCAGGCGAAGTTCGTGGCGCTCAATCCCCCGCCTTCGCTCATGGAAACCGCCGAGCAGCTGCGCCTCCCGCTTCTTTCCTTTGAAGATCCGAGCGCGCCGCGCGACAGAGCGCCCGTGCAGCGCCTCATCGAAATAGCGCGCGCGCAGGGCTGCGGCAAGCTGGCGCTGGGGCAGTGCCAAACGGACGTGATTGAATCCACCGTTACGCGTATGTTCTGCGGCGGCGCTTTGCGGGCGATTCCTCCGAAGCAGCGTTTGGGCGATATGGAGCTCATTCGCCCGCTGTACCTCATTCCCGATGAAATCATATCCGCTTGGCAGCGCTACAACGCGCTGGAATGCGCGCCCGCACGCGATCCATCCCCCACCCGCGCGGCGACCAAGGCGCTGCTGATGAATCTGCGCAGAACACATCCCGATATTGACAAGTGTGTATTCAGCGCCGTGCACTCGGTCTGG
>JAFUAR010000199.1 GCA_017460585.1 Clostridia bacterium | reverse complement strand
CCCGTGCCGCAGCGCCCGCAGCAGACGAGGCAGCCCATGCAGTCGCAGCGCAGAGCGGCGGCGCAGGCGCGCCCCGCGCAGCGGAACACCGGCGGCTTTTTCAGCCGGCTGCCCAATGGTACTTGGAAGCTGGCGCTGGGCGGAATAGTGTTCATCGCGCTGTTTGCGGGACTGCAATGGTTGTGGCCAAACGGCTTTTCCGTAGCGCCGGATCGTGCGAAAAACGGATTTTCAGGGCAGGTTGCCGTCATCCATTCCTCGGGATCGATTCGCATCAACGAACTTATGGCGAGCAATGTCGCGACCGCGGTAGATGAAAATGGCGAGACTGCCGATTGGATTGAAATTGCCAATGTCGGCGCGGAACCCGTCAACCTGTATGGCTATGCGCTGGCGAAGAATGAAAAGGCAGCCAATGTGTTTCGCTTTCCCGATTATGTGTTGGAAGGCGGACAGTGCGTGCTGGTATTTGCCGACAGTGTACTGAAAGACAATGCGGGACAGGCTTTTCACGCGCCGTTTCGCCTGAATGCGCAGGGCGGCAGCGTAATGCTGTTCAATCGCAAGGGAAACGCCATAGATAGCGTGAATTTTCCCGCGATACCGGAGGATATGTCCTACGCGCGCGTCGATTCCAGCAGCTGGGAAACGACGAGTATGGCGACCCCTGGCGCGTTGAACACGCCGGAGAGCTACGAAATGCTCCATACGCCTCGAACGGACGGCGGTGTGGAGATTACCGAGGTCGTCGCTTCCAATTCCAAATATGCGCCGGATGAGAATGGCGCGTATCAGGATTATTTTGAGCTGCATAATACGTCAGGCGTGGTGATAGACCTGAGCGGATGGTTTGTTTCGGATGATGCATCGCGCGCCATGCGCTGGCGTCTACCGGAAGGCTTTGCCATTGATGCGGGCGGTTATCGCATTGTATATGCCTCGGGGTTAAACCGAAGCGATTCGGAGTATCCGCATAGCAACTTTGGTTTGAGCTCTGAAGGCGAGGATGTGGTGCTTTCCGACGCGAGCGGTCACGTGGTTGACAGCGTGCACTACGGTCTGCTCAAGAAGGATACCGCCTATTTAAAGCAGGCGGATGGAAGTTGGTCGGTGGGTGCGCCAACGCCCGGTGCGCCGTAGCGCCTGCAGCGACGTCTAGTATCCCCCGGCGCAGTCCGGGGGATTGATTATATTCAAATATAAGCATTGTTATTGAAGGGACGGAATTCATCATGCGCAAAACGCTGTTTGTCACCAGCGATCAGTTGGAGAAAATTATACAGAAATATCCCACTCCGTTTCACCTGTACAATGAAACGGGCATTCGCGATACCGCGCGCCGCCTAAACGCGGCGTTTTCGTGGAACGAGGGCTATCAGGAGCATTATGCCGTCTAGGCCTGCCCCAATCCGTTTATTATACAGCTGCTGCACGAGGAGGGCTGCGGGGTCGATTGCGCCTCTTTGGCGGAATTGAAGCTTGCAGAAGTATGCGGATTTCGAGGAGACGAGATTATGTTTTCCTCCAATGAAACTCCCGCAGGCGAGTTTGAATACGCGAGAAAGCTGGGCGCGATTATCAATCTGGACGATATTACCCATATTCCGTTTCTGGAAGCTCACGGCGGCATTCCTGAAAAGATCTGTTTGCGCTTCAATCCGGGCGGTGAGTTTTCAGTGAGCCCTACCTGCATGGGTACGCCGGGCACATCAAAATTTGGCATGACTGAAGCACAAATTTACGAGGCAGTGGAGCAGCTTTCCAAGCTGGGCGTAAAGCGTTTTGGTTTGCACGCGTTTTTGGCGAGCAATGCGCTGGATAACGAGTATTATCCGGCAAACGCGCGAGTACTGTTTAAATTGGCGGCGAACCTTCACGAGCGACTCGGTGCGGATATTTTCATGGTGAATCTTTCCGGCGGCGTTGGTATACCGTATCGCCCCGAGGAGGATATGCCGGATATCGCCGAAATAGGTCGACGGGTTCAAAAGGCATTTCAGGAGATTTTGGTGCCAGCGGGTTTGGGCAATGTGCAAATTGCCACAGAGCTTGGGCGGTTTATGACGGGACCCAGCGGCTGTTTGGTCGCCATGGCGATTCACGAAAAGCACATTTATAAGGAATATATCGGTCTGGACGCCTGCGCCGCGAACCTGATGCGCCCTGCCATGTATGGGGCTTATCATCACATTACTGTAGTGGGGAAGGAAAATTCCCCTTGCGATTGCTGTTACGACGTAGTTGGTTCGCTTTGTGAAAATAATGATAAATTCGCCGAGGACCGTATGCTTCCCCAAATCGATATAGGAGATCGAATCATTATTCACGATACGGGAGCCCACGGCTTCTCCATGGGCTATAACTACAACGGACGCCTGCGTTCCGCGGAGCTGTTGCTCAGAGCGGATGGCTCAGTGCAGCTTATTCGCAGGGCGGAGACGCTCGCGGATTATTTCGCGACCTTTGACTTCGCGAAGCTACCGTTTGATCTATCGTGAATACACTATCTCTGCTCTGAATCGCGAGTGATTGGAAAAAACAATAACGGGATTGATTTTATAAGTTTGATATGTTATCATGTCATACGGGAAGATTTGCACGATGCAATCGTGGAACCACAGAACCAAAGGAGATGGAGCTATGTTCAGAATTGTCAAGAAGGAGCCCTTGAATCCGACCGTTACCAAAATGGTCATTGAAGCTCCGCTGGTTGCCCGCAAGGCGAAAGCCGGACAGTTTATCATTCTGCGCGCCTCGCAGGATGGCGAGCGTATTCCCCTGACCATCGCGGGGTATGACCGCGAAGCGGGTACGGTCGATATTATATTCCAGCTGGTGGGCGGCACTACTATGGAACTCAACACGCTAAACGAAGGCGATTATTTGCCCGATTTCGTTGGACCGTTGGGTCGCGCTACGGAAATCGAGGGTTTGAAAAAGGTCGCCATCGTGGGCGGCGGCGTGGGCTGCGCGATTGCGCTGCCGGTCGCGCAGGCGCTCCATGCGGCGGGCGCGGAAGTACATTCCATCGTGGGTTTCCGCTGCAAGGATTTGGTCATTCTGGAAGACGAGTTCAATGCTTGTTCCGATAAGGTCTGCATGATGACGGACGACGGCACCTATGGCACCAAGGGTCTGGTGACCAACGCGCTGGAGCAGCTCATTCAAGAGGGGAACGAGTACGACGAAGTGATCGCGATCGGTCCGGTCATTATGATGAAGTTCGTATGTATGCTCACCAAGAAGTATAATATCAAAACTGTGATTTCCATGAACCCCATCATGATCGACGGTACGGGTATGTGCGGCGGCTGTCGCCTGACGGTGGGCGGCGAGACTAAATTCGCCTGCGTAGATGGTCCTGATTTTGACGGACATCTGGTCGACTTTGACGAGGCGATGAAGCGCGGTGCGATGTATCGCGATTTTGAAACGCATAAGCGCGACGAATTTTGCAATCTGCTCGATAAGGAGGCGAAGTAAAATGGCGCAGAAGAATATGAGCCTGACCAAGTGCCCAATGCCTTCTTTGGAGCCGAATTACCGCAATAAGGTGTTTGAGGAAGTCGCCACAGGTTATACCTATGATATGGCGATCGAAGAAGCGCGTCGCTGTATGAATTGTAAGAACAAGCCCTGCGTATCCGCCTGTCCGGTATGCATCGATATTCCGGCGTTTATCGCCTGCGTTGCCAATGAGGATATTGAGGGCGCGTATAACGTGCTCAATAAGCAGTCCTCCCTGCCGGCGGTCTGCGGTCGCGTCTGCCCGCAGGAGACGCAGTGTGAATCCAAGTGCGTGCGCGGCATTAAGGGCGAGCCGGTGGGCATTGGTCGTTTGGAGCGTTTTGTGGCGGACTGGCATCGCGAGCACGCCACTGAGCCGCCTGTAGCGCCCGCACCGAACGGGCATAAGGTCGCGGTGATCGGCGCGGGTCCCGCGGGTTTGACCTGTGCGGGCGATCTGGCGAAAATGGGCTACAAGGTTACCGTGTACGAGGCGCTGCACGTTGCGGGCGGCGTATTGAGCTACGGCATTCCGGAGTTCCGTCTGCCCAAGGCGATCGTCAATAAGGAAGTGGATAACCTTCGCGCGCTGGGCGTAGATATTGAAACCGATATGGTTATCGGCAAGGTACTCACCATTGACGAGCTATTTGAGATGGGCTATGAGGCGGTGTTCATCGGTTCCGGCGCGGGTCTGCCCCGCTTCATGGGTATTCCCGGCGAGAGCTTGAAGGGCGTTTATTCCGCCAATGAATTCCTCACCCGTATCAACCTGATGAAGGCGTATCTGCCCGATAGTAAAACCCCGATCCGCCACGGCAAGAAGGTCGCGGTCGTCGGCGGCGGCAACGTCGCGATGGACGCCGCGCGCTGCGCAAAGCGCCTTGGTGCGGAAGAGGTATATATCGTATACCGCCGCGGTATGCAGGAGCTTCCCGCTCGCCGTGAAGAAGTGGAGCACGCGGAGGAAGAGGGCATCATCTTCAAAACCCTCACCAATCCCGTCGAGGTACTGGGCTATAACAATCCCGATGATCCCAGAGATCCGCGTAACGGCGAAGTATGCGGCATGACTTGCGTCGAAATGGAGCTGGGCGAGCCGGATGCGTCCGGACGCCGTCGCCCCATCGTGAAGGAAGGCAGCGAGTTTACGCTGGATATCGATACCATGATCATGGCATTGGGTACCAGCCCCAATCCGCTCATTCGTTCCACTACCCCGGGTTTGGATGCCAACAAGCATGGCTGCATTATTACGCAGGGTGAAAACGGATTGACCAGCCGCGAAGGCGTATACGCCGGCGGCGACGCCGTAACCGGAGCGGCAACCGTCATTTTGGCAATGGGCGCGGGCAAGAACGCCGCCGCCGCCATTGACGAATACATCAAGAACAAATAAAACTTTTTATAGATCAATCACTGCGCCTGCGGAAACATTCCGTGGGCGCAAATTGTATTTACGCGGCGTCGAACTGCGTTGCGGGCATTTACGTTAAAATGCGAAAAATCATCGACAAATCCATACTTTCCGTGTATAATATAGGCATGAGGAGCGCCGAAGCATCCATTCGCGTTCCCAACTCCGGCGGCGGGGAAGGGCTGCTTCCCCTACAGACTGCTGAATAAAGAGCAAAGGAAGGATATCCCATGAGTTGTTTTGCGATTGAGAAGGTCATCGGCAGAGAGATTATCGATTCCCGCGGCAATCCTACCGTAGAAGCGGAAGTAGTATTGGCGAACGGTACCGTAGGTCGCGGCGCTGCCCCCAGCGGTGCTTCTACCGGTGAGTTCGAAGCGTTGGAGCTGCGCGATGGCGACAAGAGCAAGTTCGGCGGCAAGGGCGTTTCCAAGGCGGTAAACAATGTCAATACCGTGATTAACGACGTGCTCAAGGGCATTGACGCGCGCGATACCTATGCTGTAGACGGCGCCATGCTGAAGGCGGACGGCACCAAGGATAAGTCCAATTTGGGCGCAAACGCCATTCTGGCGGTTTCTATTGCTGCGGCGAAGGCTGCGAGCGAGGCGCTGGGCGTGTCCCTGCACCAGTTCTTGGGCGGCGTTCAGGGCAACAACCTGCCCGTTCCTATGATGAACATCCTCAATGGCGGCGCGCATGCCTCCAACTCCGTAGACACTCAGGAATTCATGATTATGCCCGCGGGTGCGCCCTCCTTCAAGGAAGGTCTGCGTATGTGCACCGAGGTATTCCATTCTCTGCAGAAGCTGCTCAAGGCGGAAGGCGAAACTACCGCTGTGGGCGATGAGGGCGGTTTTGCGCCCAACCTCAAGAGCGATGAGGACACCATCGAGCATATCCTCAAGGCGATTGAAGACGCCGGCTATGTGCCTGGCAAGGATTTCGTTCTGGCCATGGACGCGGCTTCCTCCGAGTGGAAGAGCGAAAAGGGCAAGGGCTTCTATCATCAGCCCAAGTCCGGCAAGGATTTCACTTCTGATGAGCTGATCGATCACTGGGCTTCTCTGGTAGAGAAGTATCCGATCATTTCCATCGAAGATGGTTTGGATGAAGAGGACTGGGAAGGCTGGCAGAAGATGACCGCGAAGCTGGGCGATAAGGTTCAGCTGGTCGGCGATGATCTGTTCGTAACCAATACCGAGCGCCTCTCCAAGGGCATTCAGCTGGGCTGCGCGAACTCCATTCTGATCAAGCTGAATCAGATTGGTTCCGTGTCTGAAACCCTCGAGGCCATCAAGATGGCGCATAAGGCCGGCTATACTGCCGTGACCTCCCATCGTTCCGGCGAGACTGAGGATACCACCATTGCCGATTTGGCGGTTGCGCTCAACACCCGTCAGATCAAGACCGGTGCTCCCAGCCGTTCCGAGCGCGTTGCGAAGTACAATCAGCTGCTCCGCATCGAAGAAGCTCTGGGCGAAAACGCCGTATATCCGGGCTTCGAAGCCTTCAACGTAAAGCGCTAATCATAGCATATGCGTTACAGCCGCCCTGCGATTGCGGGGCGGCTGTATTCTACCATGGCGTAAGTGGGACTGTACCATGGCGCGCACAAGGGAACCAGTTAAGCAAAAAACGCAGGTCAACGGACGCGAAGCAAGACGCGCACGCAACCGCATTTCGTTTATGCTGGGGTTGGTCATTGGTCTTCTCATCGCTCTTGCGATTGGAGGCGCGGTGCTGTATACATTGCTGCACGGTTCAGGCGTTTCGTAAATCCGGAATATTGGTGAAATTGATTTGAAGAATGACCATCAATTCGTCAGAATCTCGTAATATCCTCGTAAAGGTGCTTGCGGCTTTTTGTACGATTGATGTATAATAGATATGTATTTTCGGGCAAACGCTGGAGGTTGAGTGTATGCCTTTGTATGAATTTCGGTGTCCCCAATGCGGCTGCCGTTTTGAATTACTGTGTTCCATTTCTCAAAGGGATAACGCCGTGTGCCCCAAGTGCGCGGGTAAAGTGGAGCGCGTATACCAGGGTAAGTGCGCCTTTGGCGCGATCAAGGGTGCGAGTGGATGCGGCGGCAACTGCTCCGGTTGTCCGGGGTGCGGGTCAAGGACCTGAGCATGAAGGGATAGAAGGGCGTCGATCGTTCGGCGAATAGAGACCATGAAGGAAAAATTACGAATCAGCGGTGGCGTTCGCTTAGAGGGCGAAATATCCGTTAGCGGCGGCAAGAACGCCGCGTTGGCGATTATTCCGGCTGCGCTGCTGGCGGATTCTCCATCGACAATTGAAAACATTCCGAATATCAACGATGTTCGGGTCGTGATTGAGATGCTCAAGTGGCTCGGCGCTACGGTGGATTTCAGGGATAACACGCTCTGGGTGGACCCTAGAAACGTGGATAAGTACGATCCGCCCTACGAGCTCGCCACGAGAATGCGCGCATCTTATTACTTTGCGCCTGTACTGCTGGGGCTGTTTCGCAGAGCGGAGGTTCCCCTGCCGGGCGGCTGCGATATCGGTGCGCGCCCTATCGATCAAACCATTAAGGGTATGGCGACGTTGGGCGCGGATGTGCAGACGCTGGGCGGTATATTGATCGCCAAGGCGGATACCATGACCGGCGCGGATATCTTTCTGGATATGCCTTCCGTGGGCGCTACGGTCAACAGTATGCTTACCGCCGTATCCGCCAATGGTACTACGCTCATTCACAACGCCGCCAAGGAGCCGCATATCGTCGATCTGGCGAATTTCCTCTCCAGCATGGGTGCCTCGGTCAAGGGCGCGGGAACGGACGTTATCCGAATTCGTGGAGGTCGCCCCTTGCACGGCACAAACTATACCGTGGTGCCGGATCAAATTGAAACGGGCACGCTGATGATCGCCGCTGCGGCGACTGGGGGCGATGTGCTTATTACCGATGCAATTCCCGTGCATATGGAGGCGCTTTCCGCCAAGCTGTTGGAAATGGGCGTGAATATCACAAGCGATGACGACTGGATTCGCGTGCGGTCCAACGGGCGCTTCCGCGCGGTCAACGTAAAAACGCAAGGCTACCCGGGCTTTCCTACCGATTTGCAGCAGCCGCTTTCCGCGCTGCTTACCGTGGCGAATGGCAACAGCATTGTGACTGAGACCATATTTGAATCGCGCTTCCGCTTTCTGGATGAATTGCGAAAGATGGGCGCGAATGTGCGCGTGATTGAATCCTCCGCCATCATTACAGGCGTGGATCATCTAGTGGGATCGCGCGTGAACGCAACCGACCTACGTGCCGGCGCGGCAATGGTCATTGCCGGACTTATGGCAGAGGGCGTGACGGAGATTGGCGGCGTGGGCTATATTCTGCGAGGTTACGAGCGGTTCGATGAGAAGCTGCGTTCCCTTGGAGCGGGTATTGAAAAGGTTACGCTCAATACCGACGCCTATTGATTTTTCCGTCTATACGGGCTGAAATCGCGTAAAAACAGTGCGCATCACGCGCTTTTTAGCGGTTGCGCAGTTGTTTTTTTACTATCTTCGTGCTCTAATGCCGGTATATGATGTGTGGGCTGAATCAGCCCGCGACTTGTGTTCAACCGGGATAATGGAGGGGTTTTCTTGCCGAGGCAGTCTATGCCGGTAAAGGAAGCAGCGAAAATTGCACAGACCGTTGCAGATGAATGCCATCTGGAATTGGTGGATGTGGAGCTGGTCAAGGAACCGACCGGTCATTTTCTGCGCTTTTTTATCGATAAAGAGGATGGCGTTTCTCTGGATGAATTGGAAGCGTTCCATCGAAAAATACTTCCGTTGGTAGAGCGTGTGCAGTACGACTACATGGAGGTTTCATCGCCCGGGGCGGATCGTCCGCTCAAGACAGAGCGCGATTTCGAGCGCGCCGAAGGTATGGCGGTGGAGCTCAAGACCTATCGCCCCGTCAACGGCGCAAAGCGTTTCGAGGGCGATTTGGTGGGGCTGCGCGATGGAAAAATCGTAATTCTGATCGGCGATGGGCAGGAACTCAGTTTTGAACGCAAAGATGTGGCGATTGTTCGCCCGCTGATTGATTTTGACGAGGCGGATCTGCAGGATGATTCGCCTGTACAATAGGTTGCAACGAGGAGGAGAGTATTATGCAAAATGGCGGCATTGATTCCAGAGAGTTCTTTGAATCGCTGGAGCTTGTGAGTAAGGAGCGCAGGATTGACAAAAATGTGCTCTGTACCGCAATCGAGTCGGCCATGATCTCCGCATACAAGAAAAATTACGGAAAAAATGCCAACGTGCGCGCTACCATCGATCCTTCTAAGGGCGTAGTGGAAATTTTCTCCCGCAAAACCGTGGTGGAAGAGGTTGTCGATCCGCAAACGGAGATGACCATTGAAGAGGCGCGCGCCATTCGCCCGCAGTACGAACTGGGCGATTTGGTTGAGGTAGAGGTGACGCCGAAGAATTTTGGCAGAATCGCCGCCCAGACGGCAAAGCAGGTGGTTGTGCAGCATCTTCGCGAGGCGGAGCGCGGCGTGATCTACGAGGAATACAGCCAAAAGGAGAACGAGATTCTCACCGCAATCGTCACCCGCGTGGAAAACAAGCAGGTGTACGTGGAGCTCGGAAGGACCGAAGGAATATTGGAAACCGCCCAGCAGATGCCCACAGAAGAGCTCAGCGTGGACGATCGTATCAAGGTATACGTGCTTGAGGTGTCTCGTCAGGGTCGCGGACCGCAGATTTTCGTCTCCCGCGTGCATCCCGGGCTTGTCAAGCGCCTGTTTGAGCTGGAGGTTCCGGAAATTGTGACCGGCGTGGTGCAGATCAAGTCTATCGCGCGCGAAGCGGGCTTTAGAACGAAGATGGCGGTGCTCTCCACCGATCCCATGATCGACGCAGTGGGCTCCTGCGTTGGACCGCACGGATTGCGCGTAGAAAACGTGGTTAACGAGCTTAAAACCGAGAAGATCGATATCATCAAATGGTCGAACGATCCTGCGGAGTATATTGCCAACGCGCTCAATCCCGCGCGTGTAATCAGCGTATTCGTGTCCGATACGGAAAAGACCGCGCGCGTGGTGGTTCCGGATAACCAGTTGTCTCTCGCGATCGGCAAAGAGGGGCAGAACGCTCGCCTTGCCGCGAAGCTGACCGGTTGGAAGATTGATATCAAGAGCCAGAGTCAGGTTGAGGCGGATATGAACGCCGCGGAAACGCTGGATGCGGAGGATTCGACGGCGGCTGAAGCCGTGGTTGAAGACGGCGCGCCCATCGAGTCCGGAGAGTAAGATATGCGGAAGGTTCGGAAAATTCCCATGCGTATGTGTGTGGGGTGTCGGGAAATGAAGCCCAAGCAGGAGCTGATTCGCGTGGTAAAGCCACCCGAGGGCGATTGCGTGGTCGATCGTACCGGCAAGGCATCCGGGCGCGGCGCGTATGTGTGCATGAGCGAGGAATGTCTTCGCAAGGCGCAAAAGAGCAAGGCGCTGGAGCGCGCGTTGGAAGCGACCATTAGCGCCGAAGTGTTCGAGCAGCTGGCGCGGCAAATCGCGCCGGAGGAAGCGCATTGAAAGGCGCGATGGGAATGCTGGGACTCTGTGCCCGTGCAGGAAGGTTGATTTCCGGCGAGCAGATGGCGCTTAAGGCGATCCGCTCCGGAAAGGTATATCTTGCGCTGATTGACGCGGGAGCCTCCGCAAACGCAAAAAAAGCCATAATCGACGCCTGTACCAGCCATCAGGTTGACTGGTTCGAGGTGTCGGAGGGACAACTGGGCGGCGCGATCGGTAAGCCGGAGCGCATGGTTGCAGGCATTACAGATCGCGGTTTTGCCGAACAGTTGAAAATTAGGTTGGAATCCAATTAGGAGTAATTCGTAAACTATCGGGGGTGCATGAAGGGAATGGCCAAAGTCAGGGTTCAAGATGCGACCAAGGAGTTGAGCGTAAATACCGGCAAGATGCTGGATAACTTTACCCGTATGCGTAAGCAGTCTCAGGGTTTGCTTGATTCTTTGAAAAAGGCGTCGGATGAATTTGTTCGCCAGGAGCGTGAGCAGAAAGAGCGGGAGGAAAAGGAAGCGCTGCGCAAGCAGTACGAAGACAGCGCAACCTTTATGACCGCCTACTCCAGCGAGCAGGTGCCCGAAGTGCCCCCAGTTGCGGAAGTAAAGGAAGCGCCGAAGCCCGAAGAGCCTGTCAAGCCGGTCGAGGTTGAGGCAGCGCAGCCTGCGCCGAAACCGGTCAAACCGGCTGCGCAAGCGCAGACCGCTCCGCAGCAGCGGCAGTACGGTCGACCTGTACAAGGCGCGCAGCAGGGCGCGAACGCGCAGGGACAGCGTCAGTATGGTCGTCCTGTGCAGGGTGCGCAGCAGGGCGCGAACGCACAGGGACAGCGGCAGTACGGTCGACCTGTACAAGGTGCGCAGCAGGGCGTGAACGCGCAAGGACAACAGCGTCAGTATGGTCGTCCTGTACAGGGCGCGCAGCAGGGACAGCGTCCCGCCGGAAGACCGGCGCAGCCCGGTGCACAGGGTCAGCGTCCCTATGGTCGCCCCGCGCAGCCCGGTCAGGGCAGCGCGCGTCCGAGCGGCTATGGTCAAGGCGGGCGCTCCAGCGGTTTTGGGCGCAGTAAAATGTCGGATCTGGTGCCCTCTGTAGAAAAAGAGCGCGTATCCAATTACGATCCGGACAAGAAGCAGTACGTGCGCCAAAATGATCCGGAGCGCAACGCGAACCGCAACAACAGCCGTCGGCGCGACGATCGTATGATGGGCGGATACGACGATGAGTTTGTACGCGGCAAGAAAAAGAAAAAGGCGCAGGTCAAGACGCATATCGAGCCTATCAAGATTGAAAAGGCCGTGATGACTGCCGAGACCATCACCGTGCGCGATTTGACCGAGCGTATCGGAAAACCGGCGGGAGAAATTATTAAAAAGCTCATGATGCTGGGCATTATCGCTACCATCAATAACGAGCTGGATTACGATACCGCCAATTTGGTCGCTTCCGAGTTCGGTGTGGAGCTGGAATTGAAGCTTGCCGAAACCGCCGAAGACGCGTTGGAGAAAGAGGACGTTAAGGATGCGGAGGAGGATCTCATCCCGCGTCCGCCAGTTGTCACGGTTATGGGTCACGTAGACCACGGCAAGACTTCTCTGTTGGATTATATTCGCAATACCCGCGTGACTGCGGGCGAGGCGGGCGGCATTACGCAGCACATTGGCGCGTATACCGTAGAACTCAAGGGGCAACAGATCACCTTCTTGGATACCCCGGGTCACGAGGCGTTTACCTCCATGCGTATGCGCGGCGCGCAGGCAACGGATATCGCTGTACTGGTCGTTGCCGCGGATGACGGCGTCATGCCTCAGACTATTGAGGCGATCAGCCACGCAAAATCAGCGGGCGTTCAGATTATCGTCGCGATCAACAAGATCGATAAGGTCGGCGCGAATGTCGAGCGTATTAAGCAACAGCTTACCGAATACGAACTAGTCTGCGAGGATTGGGGCGGCGATACCATTATGGTACCCGTATCCGCGATCACCGGCGAGGGTGTGGAGCAGCTGCTCGAAATGATTCTGCTGGTCGCGGAAGTGCAGGATTACCGTGCCAATCCCAACCGCAAGGCGCGTGGTATCATTATCGAAGCGCGGCTGGATAAGGGTCGCGGTCCTGTGGCGACAGTGTTGGTGAAGAACGGTACTTTGCACATTGGAGACACCATTGTTGCGGGTACGGCGTATGGACGCGTACGCGCCATGGTCAATGATCGAGGCGAGCGTACGAAGGAAGCCGGTCCTTCCGATCCGGTTGAGGTCATCGGCTTCAACGACGTGCCCGATGCGGGTGATACCATTTCCGCCGTAGACGATGATCGCCTTTCCCGTCAGGTTGCGGAGGAGCGCAAGGATAAGCTGCGCGCTGCGCTCATCAAGGAACAGCAGAAAACCACGCTGGACGATTTGTTCAGCCAGATTTCGGCGGGGCAGGTCAAGGATCTCAATATCATTATCAAGGCGGATGTACAGGGATCCGTTGAGGCGGTTCGCCAGTCGTTGGAGAAGCTCTCCAACGAAGAGGTACGTGTACGCGTGATTCACGGAGGCGTTGGCGCGATTCGCGAGTCCGACGTTATGCTGGCTTCTACCGCGAATGCAATTATCATCGGCTTCAATGTGCGTCCTGATGCGAACGCGCGCGATATGGCGGAGCGCGAAAAGATAGATGTACGCCTCTATCGCGTCATCTATCAGGCAATCGAGGATGTACAGAACGCCATGAAGGGTTTGCTCGCGCCGAAGTTCAAGGAAGTACTGCTGGGTCATGCGCAGGTGCGCCAGACCTTCCGTGTATCGGGCGTTGGCACCATTGCCGGTTCTTATGTGACGGATGGCAAAATTGCGCGCAACGCGCAAATTCGCCTGCTGCGCGACAATATAGTCATTCACGAGGGCAAGATCGATTCATTGAAGCGCTTTAAGGATGATGCTAAAGAGGTCGCTACCGGTTACGAGTGCGGTATCGGCATTGAAGGCTATAACGATATCAAGGAAAACGACGTGATTGAGTGCTTCATCATGGAGGAAGTTCAGCAGTAAGCGTTCATAGAGTTTTAGCGGGCGTTTCATGAACGCCCGCTTCATTCATTTTTTGTATTATTGATGATTCAGGAGGATAATATGCCGTCTTTTGATCGGATTGAGCGCATTTCTCAGGAAGTGCAAAGGGCGATTGACGCCATTATTCGCGAGGATTTGAAGGATCCTCGCATCGCAGGCACATGGTCTATTGTGCGCTGCGAGGTTACGCGAGATCTGCGCTACTGCAAGGTGCGCATTTCCGTGCTGGAAAACGAGCGCAGGAAGGATTTGATGGATGCGCTTACTCGCGCCGCGGGTTTTGTTCGCAGAGAATTGGGCAGAAGAGTGGACCTGCGATATACGCCTGAAGTGCTCTTTGAATTGGATACGAATATTGAATACGCGGCTAAAATAGACCGCCTATTGAAGGAGACGGAGCGCCATGCGGATACAGGCGAGTCTGAATGAATTTGCCGAGTGGCTCAAAGCGCATGACGACTATGTGCTGATCGGTCACGTCAACCCCGATGGGGATTCGATCGGATCCACCATTGCGGTATGTCGCGCGTTACGCGCGTTGGGCAAGCGGGCATTTGTGCTGCTGCCCAATCCCGTACCGCCCATGTATCAATGTTTTCCGGATTGGACAGAGGCGCTGCAGGCGGATTCCGCACAGCCGTTTATTCCTCAAACTGCGTTTGCGCTGGATGTATCCGAACCGGAGCGTATGGGGGATTTGCGGAGTGTATATGAAAGCTGCCCAGCACAGGCGATGTTTGATCACCATGGTACGAATCCCGGCTTTGGTCAAATTCAGCGCGTAGAAGAGCACTGTGCCGCGACTGGTGAAATGGCGGTACGATTACTCGACGCATTGAACGCGCCCATTGATTCGATTACGGCATTGTGGCTGTTCGTGGCGATCTCTACGGATACTGGTCATTTTCGTTTTCCCGCTACCGCGCCGTCAACCATGCAGGCGACGGCGAGATTGCTGGAAGCGGGTATTGATATTGCGGATATTACCCAGAAACTGTGGTATTCGCGCAGTTTACCGCGCACAAGGCTGCTTGGCGCGGTGCTCAACGAGCTGCAGGTGAGCGCGGATGGGCGTATCTCTTATGCGCGCATGACGCATGAAATGCTGGAGCGCTGCGCGGCAAGCCGAGCCGACAGCGAGGGTATTGTCAATTATCTGCTCGAGATTGAAGGCGTTCGCTTTGCCGCGCTCGCGGAGGAGCGGGAAAACGGTACGAAGTTTTCCTTGCGCGCGCGCGCGCAGGCGAATATCGATGTTTCCCAAATTGCAGCCCAATTCGGCGGAGGAGGGCACGCGCTCGCGGCTGGGTG
>JAFUAR010000198.1 GCA_017460585.1 Clostridia bacterium | reverse complement strand
CGTGCGTGCCGAAGGAATTGTCCTCCACCACATATCCCCAGTTGGTGTTGACCATGCGCTTGCGCTGCTCCTTGGGACCAATGCCGTCGCGCCAATGGTATTCGTCGGCAAAGCATCCGCCCGGCCAGCGCAGCACGGGAATGCGTATATGGCGCAGCGCTTCCACTACGTCTGTGCGCATACCGTTCACGTTGGGAATGGGGCTGTTTTTGCCCACGAATATGCCGTTATAAATGCACCTGCCGAGGTGTTCGGAAAAGTGTCCGTATAGATTGCGGGAAATCACGCCGTTGGAGCGGTTGGGATTGAGTGTAACGGAATGCATGGGCAGCCCTCCTATATTTTTCAGCTGGTTTGATTGTACCATAGCATGGAACAAAACACAATTTAAAAATGAGATTATGTCGATTCTCTGCGAATTGAGCGAATTCCCAAAGTAAGTTCCATCCTAAATTCCACTATGGAACTTACTTTGGGAATTCGCTAAGGAATTGTGCTCACCGGGGTAAAGGGATAACGGGCTTGACAATGACATAATATATTGATAAGCTTGAAACCTGAACGTCTTGCTTATTCTACTTTAGCCGATCAGGAGGAAACCATTTATGTTGAATGCCGGTCAATTTTTACAGCACGCATCCATACGCGATCCATTTTGGGCGCGCATCCGCGAGGTCGTGCGCAAGGAGGGTATTCCCTACCAGTGGCGCGCGTTGAACGACCAGATTCCCGATGCCGAGCCCAGCTACTGTATGCGTAATTTCCGCATTGCCGCCGGGCAGGAGCAAGGCGCGCACGCGGGCTATGTGTTTCAGGACAGCGACGTGGCGAAATGGCTGGAGGGCGCGGCGTACACCCTGCGTTGGCATCCGGACGCGGAGCTGGAGGCGACGGTAGACGGCGCCATAGAGCAAATTGTGGCGGCGCAGCAGCCGGACGGCTATCTGGATACCTATTACATTATCAACGGGCTCGACAAGCGCTGGACCAATTTGAAGGACAATCACGAGCTCTACTGCGCGGGGCATATGATCGAGGCGGCGGTGGCGTACTACCATGTCACCGGCAAGCGCGTGCTGCTGGACGCCATGATTCGCTATGTGGACTATATCGATTCCGTTCTGGGTCCCGAGGAGGGCAAGCTGCACGGCTATCCGGGGCATCCGGTCATCGAAATGGCGCTGATGCGGCTCTACGATATTACGAAGGATCCCAAGCACCTGAAGCTGGCGAAGTACTTCGTGGATCAGCGCGGACAGGCGCCGCTCTACTTCAAGGAGGAGGACGAGCGAAACCACAACCCGTTTTACTGGAAGGACAGCTACTTCCAGTACCAGTACTATCAGGCGGGGAAACCGGTGCGCGAGCAGGCGGACGCGGAGGGGCACTCCGTGCGCGCAATGTATCTGTATTCCGGTATGGCGGATGTCGCGCGGGAAACCGGCGACGAGTCGCTGGCGGAAGCCTGTAGAAGGCTGTGGGATAGCACCGTGCGCCGCAGAATGTACGTGACCGGCGCGGTCGGTTCCTCCGAATATGGCGAGGCGTTTACCTTCGATTACGACCTGCCCAACGATACGATCTATGGCGAAACCTGCGCGGCGATCGGTTTGGTTTTCTTTGCGCGCCGTATGCTGTCGCTGGAGGCAAAGGGCGAGTATGCCGATGTAATGGAGCGCGCCCTATACAACGGCGTGATTAGCGGAATGCAGCTGGATGGGCGCAAATTCTTTTACGTCAATCCCCTCGAGGTGCTGCCGGAGGCGAGCTACAAGGATCACGGCAAGCGCCACGTCAAGCCGGAACGCCAGAAGTGGTTCGGCTGCGCCTGCTGCCCGCCCAACATCATCCGTCTGGTCTCCTCTATAGAAGACTACGTATATTCCGTGGAGAACGACAATATATTTGTGCACCTCTACGTGGGCGGCGACCTGCAAACGCAGGTGGGCGGTACCCCCGTAAAGCTGAACGTGGAAACGGAATACCCGTGGAAGGACGATATCAAGCTGACGGTGGACGTAGCGCAAAGCGCGTCGTTTGCGCTCAGGCTTCGTATACCGGGCTGGTGCCGCGCCTATACCGTAAAGTGCAACGGGGAAATCGTGCAAACGACCGCGCAGGAGGGCTACATCTCCTTGGACGGCGTGTGGAACGCGGGCGATACGGTGGAGCTCTCGCTCGATATGCCGGTAATGCTGGTGCGCGCCAATCCGCGCGTGTACGAGGACGCGGGCAAGGTTGCGGTAATGCGCGGTCCGTTGGTATATTGTTTGGAAGAGGCGGATAATTCCCGCAACCTCCATCTGGTTTCGCTGGGCGATGCGCAGAGCGCGGACTTTGAGCCGCAGTGGAAGCCCGATAAGCTGGGCGGAATTGTGGAGCTGCACAGCCCCGGCGTACGCGAAACGGACGCGGGATGGGAGAGCGCGCTCTACAGCCCGGATACGCCGTTGCAGAGCGAACCCGTAAGCCTTACATGGATTCCCTACTACGCTTGGGCGAACCGCGCGCTGGGCGAAATGCGCGTTTGGGTACGCAGATAGTCTACCTATTTTTCTCAATGGCGAAGATCAATCGCGATCTTCGCCATTTTTGCGCCATTGCTTGCGTTGTTTACGCGCGCTCTGTAGAATGATAGGGAACTTTTTCGGAATGCGAGGAATGGATTATGTCGGTGGAACGGGACGCGGCGCTCTCCAAGCAGATTGCGCGGGCGGTTGCCGATGCGGGCGGTCGCGCGTATTATGTGGGCGGAATGGTGCGCGACGAGCTGATGGGCGCGCCGTGCAAGGATATTGATGTGGAGGTTTACGGCATCGCGCCCGACGCGCTGCGCGGCATACTCGCCCG
>JAFUAR010000197.1 GCA_017460585.1 Clostridia bacterium | reverse complement strand
TCCGCGTCCTCGCGGCGTACACGCCGCCGCTGCGGATTGAATGTCGGGGGTTGCGACCCCCGACGCCCCCATTGGGTGAATAGTAACTGAGTAGTAACCCTTACTGCTCATCCTCCGCCTGCCGAAGCTTTCGCCCCAGTATTCTCGTGCGCATATCCAGCGTATCCAGCGCCTCCTGCGTTTGCTCCATGCGCTTGCGCACGCCCTGTACCGCTTCCTGATAGCGCGTAAATTCAGCTTGAATTTCGGAAAGCATCCGAAACACTTCAACGCTCTTCTTTTCCAGCCGTACGGAGCGAAACCCCGCGCGCAAACTGCTCAACAGCGCGGCCAGCGTGCTTGGTCCCGCCACCAGCACACGGTAGCGGTTTTGCAGGCGTTCGCAGAGCCCGTCGCGGCGCACCGCTTCGGCGTACAAGCTTTCAACGGGCAAAAACAGTATGGCGAAATCGGTGGTTTGCGGGGGACGAATGTATTTATCCGAAATTTGTTTCGCTTGCTCGGCAATGGCGCGCTCCAGTCGCTGCGCGTTCAGTTCGATCGCCTTGGGGTCGCCAGCCTCGGCGGCGTCCATCAGGCGCAGAAAATCCTCCTGCGGAAATTTGGAATCGATGGGCAGCAGTACTTCCTCGCCTCCTGTGGGCAGGCGCACGGCGAATTCCACGCGCGTGGAGCCGCCTATGGGAATTTCGGCGTTGGTCAGGAACTGCTCCGGCGCGAGCATTTCGCGCAGCAGGGTGTCCAGCTGTACCTCGCCCCATATGCCGCGCGTCTTCACGCCGCCCAACAGCTTCCTGACCTGCGAAAACTCTCCGGCGAGCTCGCGCATTTGCCCCAAGCCCTGATGCACCTGCGCCAGCTGCTCGTTGACCGTTTGAAAGGACTCCTGCAGTCGTCCATCCAGCTTCTGGGTAACGATTTCGCGCACTTCGCCCAGTCGCGCGTTGCTGCTTTCGCGCAGCGCGCCCATGCTGGCGTCCATCGCGTCGCGCAGGCGATCCTGCCGTTCGGTCACCTCGCTCAAGCGTTCCGCCACGCCGGAAAGCGCCTGCCCCAGCCGCGCCATGTCGCGCGCCTGACGGTCGGCGTTTTGGCGCAGTCTGCCCATCATGCGGCGGTTTTCCCGCTGCGCGGCGATTAGATGGATCAGCAGCGCGGTGAGCAGCAGTATTACAATTGCCGCGAGCGCGCCAAGCCAAGGGGAATTCATGCTTACATACGCTCCGGCGCTTCAATGCCGATCAGGTATAGCGAATGTCTCAGCATATTGCGCACCGCCTGCGTGAGCATGATGCGCGCGGCGCGTACGCCGGGCTCGTCTACCATCACCTTGCGCTCGTAATAGAACTTGTTGTACGCCTGCGCCAGATCTACCGAGAAGCGGGTAATCATGGAAGGCTCGTTGCGCTGTAGCGCGCCGCGGGCAATTTCGGGGAAGCGATCGATGAGTCGCACGACCTCCTGCGCTTCGGGATCCGTCAGCGCGGCGGGGTCGGGCTTCGCGTCGCATTCGCCTGCCTTGCGCAGTACGGAGCAGCAGCGGGCGTGGGTGTACATGACGTATGGACCGGTCTCTCCATCGAAGTTGAGGGCGCGATCCCACCAGAAGTCAATATCCTTAATGCGGGAGTTGTACAGCGCGAAGAATACCACCGCGCCAACGCCTACCTGACGGGCGACCTCGTCCTTGTTTTCCAAATCAGGGCTCTTTTCCTCAATGATCTCGCGCGCCTTTTCAATGGAATTGTGGAGCAGGTCTTCCAAATATACAATGCGGCCATCGCGGGTGGAGAGCGTCTGCCCTTCGTAGGATACCATGCCGAAGGAGACGTGTTCGCAGTCCTTATACCACTCGTAGCCCATAAGCTCCAATACCTTGAACAGCTGGCGGAAGTGTAAATCCTGCTGATAGGCGACGATATAGAGCGATTTATCGAAGTTATAGGTGTCCTTTCTGTATTTGGCGGCGGCGAGATCGCGCGTAATATACAGCGTGGCGCCGTCCGAGCGCAAGATCAGCGCCGGAGGCATACCGTAGTCCTGCAGATCGACGATCTGCGCGCCTTTATCCTCTTTCAGCAGTCCCTTGGCGTTCAATTCATCAATGATGGGCTGCATTTTGTCGTTGTAGAAGCTCTCGCCGGCGTAGGAGTCGAATTTGACGTTCAGCAGGTCGTATACCCGCGCCGCGTCCGTGAGCGTTACGGATTTGAACCAGTCGAATATTTCCAGCGCTTCGGGGTCGCCGTCTTCAATGCGCTTGAACCACATACGTCCCTCGTCGTTGAGCGCTTCATTCTCCTTCGCCTCGGCGTTAAAGCGTACGTAGAGCTTCACCATTTCGTCTACGCCGCCCTTTGCGACGGTGTCGTGATCTCCCCAGCGCTTGTAGGCGGCAATCATCTTGCCGAACTGGGTGCCCCAGTCGCCCAAATGATTTACGCCCACGGCTTTCCAGCCGAAGAATTCGTAAATGCGGTACAGGGCGTTGCCGATCATAGTGGTGGAAAGATGACCAATGTGGAATCGCTTGGCGATATTGATGGAGGAATAGTCCATCACCACGGTTTTGCCCGCGCCTGAATTGTCGCTGCCATAGCGGTCGCCCTGAGAAATGCAGGCGGTCAGCACCTGTTCGGCGTAGGTCGCCCGATCAATAAAGAAATTCAAATACCCCTTTACGCTCTCTACACGGCTCAAATAGTCGGCGGAGATCGCCACCGCCAGCGCGTCGGATATCATCATAGGCGACTTGCGCAGCGCCTTGGAAAGCCGGAAGCAGGGGAAGGCGTAATCGCCCATGGCGGTATCCGGCGGTACCTCTAAAAAGCTTGCGATCTGCGCCGCGTCTAAAGGCGCGTCGCCAAAGGCGCGCTGCATCGCATCCGCGATCAATTTGGCGATAGAAGCCTTAAAATCCATTTCGTTTCACCTCGTCCATTTCGTCATAGCACAAATTATAGCAGATTTCCGGAATCGGGAATAGAGCTGTATGCAGAATTTACACGTTCTGCGCGCTAATCCGGTTACCATTCACGCAATGGGGGTGTCGGGGGTCGCAACCCCTGACATTCAATCCACAGCGGCGGCGTGTACGCCGCGAGGACGCGGACCAAGTGTCCGCTTCCTTGCAGGTTTTGCGCCCGGAAACCGCGTAGCGGTTTCAGCAAAACCTGAGGAGGTGGCAAGGTTGAAAACCCGAAAGGGTTTTCAAGTTTTGACTTTCAGTCAAAACCGCGAGCGAAGGCGCAAAACCAAGGGTTTTGCGGTCGGCTTTGCCGACTGCCCCGGTCGATTCAAAGAATCGAGCGGGACACCGCT
>JAFUAR010000196.1 GCA_017460585.1 Clostridia bacterium | reverse complement strand
TTGCATATCCCTCTGCCAATGGAGGCGATAACCGGTATGGGAAAAGAGCGCTTTCAGTGTGTTTTTCGCCGTTTCGGAAGGCGTATGATGCAGTCCGCCCACATCCAAACCGCTCTGACCGAAGCGTTCAATGAGCGCACGATCGGCAAGACGCTTCCCTCCGGAAATCTGGAAGCCGAACAACACCTCCTTGGGGTGGGTGGAGTCCGACTCCAAACATCGTGCCATTTCTTCCGCTTGCATATTGTTGCCTACCAGCACCATAATGGGCGCATTGAGGCGCGTTAGTAAGGGCAGTATCGCCTGTATTTGAGTATACGACCTTACGACAAACGCCACATCCCAGCATCCACCTTCTGGAATAGAATCGACTACCTTGGGGCGATCGACCGTAGTTCTATGCTGGAGCCGATGGCGCAGCTGCAATCCGTTCGCCCGAATGGTTTCTCCCCATGCGCCTCGCGCGACCACGGTAACCTCGTTTCCCGCAGCGCATAGCGCGTGCGTTAAATAGCTTCCGATCACTCCAACCCCGATCACCAATGTCTTCATGTGATTTTCCCCTCTTCCCCTATATGCACTAAATGAATGAAACCCCGATCTACGCCCATAAAGGGAGGATCAGGGTTTGTCATTTTACTCGTCTTCTTCCAAAATTTCAACGTATACGGGCTTAGCGTCTCTGGGAGTCGCCGCCTTGACCACCGTGCGGATCGCCTTAGCAATGCGACCCTGCTTGCCGATGACCTTGCCCATATCGTCGGGATCCACGCGAAGTTCCACTACGATATTCTCCTCGGTCTCCGACTGAGCAACCTCGACGGCTTCGGGATGATCAACAATGGACTTCGCAATGTACTTGACCAGTTCAACCATGATTACAGCACTCCGCCCTTCTTCAGCAGACCGCGTACCGTATCAGTGGGCTGCGCACCGGTTTCGAGCCAGTACTTCGCGCGCTCGCCATTCAGCTTGAGCTCAACGGGGTTGGAAACGGGATTGTAATATCCAATCTCCTCGATGAAACGACCATCGCGGGGGCTGCGGCTGTCGGTAACAACTACGCGATAAAACGGCATCTTCTTCATGCCCATTCTCTTCAAACGAATCTTGACCATTGTGGTTTCCTCCTCAAGCGTATTGCTTTCAATAATGTATAATTACGGCTTATGCCATAGTTACCTCAATTGCCCGGCATTCTGCGGAAGGGCATTCGCATTCTGCGTTTGCCGCCGCCCATTACGTTCTTCATCATGGTACGCGCCTGATCGAACTGTTTGAGCAGCAGATTGACCTCTTGCACCGTGGTGCCGCTTCCGGCGGCAATACGGCGCTTACGCGAAGCGTTCAATATATCGGGATTGCGGCGCTCCATACGCGTCATGGAAAGAATGATCGCCTCATTCTTCTTCTGCGCCTTGACCACCGCATCCTCGTCAATTTCCACATCCTTGAGCTTGCTGCCCATGCCGGGAATCATCTTGAGCACATCGGTAATGGAGCCCATTTTGCCTAGCTGGCGAATCTGATCCAGATAATCCTCCAAAGTAAAGCTGTTGGTACGTACCTTGTTGACCAGCTTACTGGCCTCCTGCTCGTCAAAGCTCTCTTCCGCCTTTTCGATCAGGGATAGCACGTCGCCCATACCCAATATGCGGCTCGCCATGCGGTCGGGATGGAAGGGCTCCAAATCCGTCAGCTTCTCGCCCACACCCGCGAACTTAATCGGCTTGCCGGTCACGGAGCGCACGGAGATCGCAGCGCCGCCGCGGGTATCGCCATCCAGCTTGGTAAGAATGACGCCGTCTACGCCCAACTCATCGTTAAAGGTTTTCGCCACGGTGACCGCATCCTGACCAGTCATCGCGTCGACAACCAGCAGAATTTCCTTGGGGCGCACAGTATCGCGCACGTCGCGAAGCTCCTGCATAAGCTTCTCGTCAATGTGGAGTCGACCGGCCGTATCGATAATCACAGGATCGCGTCCGTAATATCGCGCGTATTCAACGGCTTCTTTAGCAATTTCAACCGGATTGCCCTGCCCTTTTTCGAATACCTCTACGCCGACCTGCCCGCCAACCACCTGCAGCTGCTTGATCGCCGCGGGACGGTACACGTCGCAAGCGACCAGAAGGGGCTTTTTATTATCCTTTTTAAGTAAATTGCCCAGCTTCGCCGCCATGGTGGTTTTACCGGCGCCCTGTAATCCACATAGCATATAGATGGTAGGCGCCTGCGGCGAATAGGTCAAGCGGGCGTTGGTTCCGCCCATCAACTCGGTCAATTCCTCATTGACAATTTTAATGACCTGCTGACCGGGCGTCAGGCTCGCCAAAATATCCGCGCCTACTGCCCGCTCGGTTACACGCTTAACAAAATCCTTTACCACCAGAAAGTTGACGTCGGCTTCCAAAAGCGCCATACGCACTTCCCGCATTGCGGATTTTACGTCTGCCTCGGTCAGCTTGCCCTTGCTGTTCAGCTTTCGGAACGCGCTTTGCAGTTTATCTGTCAATCCTTCAAACGCCACCGAAGCTCACCTCTCGATCTGAATCATAGTATTGAATATTTCCCTGAGCCGCGAAATCGCCTCGGCGTTTTCGGGCGTGGAAGGCATGGTTTCTAAAATCTGTAGTCCAGCCTGCGCCTCGTTCATAAATCCGCTATAACGCGCCGCAAGACCCAGCTGTGCTTCATAATCCTCCAATTGACGCTTAGCCCGCAAAATCGCATCGGATACACCCTGTCGGGTAATCTGCGCCTGATCGGCAATTTCGGCAAGAGAAAGATCTTCTTCACAGTAGAGACGAAGCAGTTCCCTACGACGGCTGGTTAAAAGCGGTCCATAAAAATCTAGGAGCAGATTAATCTGCACGCGCTCCCTCATGTCCGCCATGCTGCATATCCCCCTCCCGCCGTTGCGGCAGCTTATGTATTATAGCATTACCGGGATAAGGTGTCAAGTAAAATATCTTGACACGAACGCTTTCATAAGTATATTTTAGGTATTTTTTTCCGACTCGAATCCATAAGATCATGTCAAGTGGGAAAATGGGGTCAATTTGACGAAACATTCCGTTTATTTTTGTTGGTTTGATGCATTTCCAAATCTAGCCATTTCTGTTATAATAGTCCTACAGGAATTATTAAGAGGAGGTTGTTCCAAATGGCAAGTTTGTCCCTGCGTCATATTTACAAGGTTTATCCCGGCGACGTCGTCGCTGTCAGCGACTTTAACCTCGAGATCGAAGATAAGGAATTTATCGTTCTGGTCGGTCCTTCCGGCTGCGGAAAGTCCACCACGCTGCGCATGGTCGCCGGTCTGGAAGATATTTCCAAGGGCGAGCTCTATATCGACGACAAGCTGGTCAATCATGTTCCCCCGAAAGATCGCGATATCGCGATGGTATTCCAGAGCTATGCTCTGTATCCCCACATGACCGTTTATAACAACATGGCGTTCGGTCTGAAGCTGCGCAAGATGCCCAAGGCGGACATCGATCGTCGCGTTAAGGAAGCC
>JAFUAR010000195.1 GCA_017460585.1 Clostridia bacterium | reverse complement strand
GGGGACACGTCCCCCGCCACTACCACCCCCTAACAGGTTTTGCTAAAATCGCTACGCGATTTCCGAGCGCAAAACCTGCAAGGAAGCGGACACTTGGTCCGCGTCCTCGCGGCGTACACGCCGCCGCTGCGGATTGAATGTCGGGGGTTGCGACCCCCGACACCCCCGTGGTTGAATGGTAACAAATGATGGAATTATTCGGCGCCGAGCAGCCTTGCCGCGTTCGAGCCCTTGAGCCAGACGAGTCCGTCGCCGGCGATGGACGAGACCGCGTCGATCTTTTTGAGCAGGCGCTCGCCGCGCTCACCGGAGAGCAGATAGGGCTGAAAGTCGTTTTCCGTGTCCGAACCGGATACGCGCGCGGGCAATATGTCGATGCCGCCGTCTTGCACGCCGCTCTGCGAATCGATCACGAAGGTCTGGCGGAACACCACGCAGTCCTTTTCCGCCGGATTGCGGTTGCCGCCAAAGCAGAAATTGCCCAGACTGTAAATGATATATTTGCCGTTGTAGCGCTCTATGGTGCCGTATACGTGCGAATGGTTGCCGATGACGATGTCCGCGCCCGCGTCTATAATGGCGTGCCCCAGCGTTTCCTGCAGGCGCGTGGGCGTGTGCGAGCCCTCCTCGCCCCAGTGCATACTGACAATGAGCAAATCGCAGCTTTCGCGCGCGTTGCGCACCGCCTTTTCAATTTGCTCCTGCGTATACGCCCACTCGGTAAAGCCCAGCGAGCATACGCGCACGCCCTTTACGTTGAGGTTCAGCACTCGGCTGAAGCCCGATACGCCGACGCCCGCGTTCTCTAGCACCTGACAGGTCTCGTTGAAGCCGCTTTCGCCGAAATCGAGCGAGTGATTATTGGCCACGTTGGCAATTTCCACGCTGGAACCGGAGAGTATGTCGACGTATTCCGGTTCGCCGCGGAAGTTGAACTTGCGCCCCTTGCGCTTATCGTTGGAGGTGGTGAGCGGACCTTCGAGGTTTACAATGGTGAGATCGTCCGATTCGAACAGCGCGCGCACGTTTGCCAAGAAGTAGTCGCTGCCGTAGCGGTCGGCATAGCCCTTGAAGGAGGTATAATAGCCCGTGTTCATATCGCCGCCCAAGGTGCAGTCGCCCACGGCGGTAATGGTAATTTCCGTTTGGGTCCTCTCGGGCGCCTGCGTGGGCGCGGGAGTCGCGGTGGGCTGCGGAGTGGGCTGCAGGGTCGGCTGCGCGGTAGGCGCGGCGGTGCTTACGGGAACGGTATTTTCGCGGTTTTCCAGTGTGGACGCGCCGCTTGAGCGCGCTTCGGGGGCGAGAATTTCCATTTCGGCGTTTTCAATTTTCCACACATCGCCGCTTCGCACATTGGAGCGCCCGTTGAGCAGGGCGATGCTGGCGAACGCGCCGATGCAGAGCGCCAAAAACGCGCACAGCGAAAACATGAATAAGCGTTCCCGTCTGCGCTTGCGCGCGCGGACGATTGAACGCCTGCTCTTGTCGTTTGCCGCCTTTTTGGACATAAAAGCCTCCGCAATTTGAAAGCAATCGTTCTAATTATAGCGCGGCGATGGAAAGAATCGAAATAATCGACGCAATTGTTCGATCATTACAATAAATTCGCAAAATTATTCATAGAACCGAAAAACCTTTTCGACGAGAATATGGTCGTGAAGGCGCGAACCATCATATTTTAGTCATAATTAGAGACGATGGCGCAAAAAGCGGGTAAAAATCGGAAAACGGCTAGATGCGCGCCGCGCCGGAACTTCTAACCCTATTGCACTTGCGAACGCATGACAACTGCTATATAATAAGGAAAATGGCAATACGATGCAAACCGGAAGGATGAACGCGTTTTGGGCAAGGTTATTGCAGTGGCGAATCAGAAGGGCGGCGTGGGCAAAACGACCACCTGTGTGAATTTGTGCGCTTGTCTTGCGGAGGCGGGCAGCCGCGTGCTGCTGATCGATATCGACCCGCAGGGCAACGCGACCTCCGGTTTGGGCAAGACGGGGCAGGGCGCGCATACGGTGTACGACGTGCTGCTGGGACAGGCGCAGCCCGCGCAGGCGATCGTGGCTACGGGCTTCGGCGCTCTGGATCTCATGCCCTCCGCCATAGAGCTGGCGGGCGCGGAGATCGAGCTGGTCGATATGGAGCGCCGCGAATCGCTGCTGCGGCAGGCGATCGCGCCTTTGGCGGGAAACTACGATTATATATTGATCGATTGCCCGCCTTCGCTGAGCCTGCTGACCTTGAACGCGCTTACCTGCGCCCAGTCGGTGCTGATTCCCATTCAGTGCGAATACTACGCGCTAGAGGGCGTGGGGCAGCTGATGAACACCATTCGCCTCATGCGCAAGCGCCTGAACCCCTCGCTGGAGGTGGAGGGCATTGTGCTCACCATGTACGATGCGCGCACCAATCTCTGCGCGCAGGTGGTGCAGGAGGTGCGCAGGCACTTTTCGAAAGAGGCGTTTGAAACCATGATTCCCAGAAATGTGCGCCTGAGCGAGGCGCCGAGCTACGGCGTGCCCATTCATATGTACGACGCGCGTTGCAGCGGAACGCAGGCGTATCGGTCGCTGGCGAAGGAATTGGCGGAGCGAAACCGCGGGAAATAACGAGTATTATAGTAGATAGAATTCGAGGATGACTATGGCGAAGAAGCAGCTGAGAGGTTTGGGCAGGGGACTGGGCGCGCTGTTGGGCGACGATGTTGAGGAGATTTCCGCGCCGGCGACGCAAGCGCAGCCGGAGGAGGAGCAGCCGCGCGATGAGGTGCGTATGCTGCCCATATCGGTACTGGACCCCAATCGCGAGCAGCCGCGCAGGAGCTTTGATGAGACCGCGCTCAACGAACTGGCGCAGTCCATACAGGCGATGGGCGTGCTGCAGCCCATTATTGTGGCGCCGGGCGAGGACGGGCGCTATACCATTATTGCCGGAGAGCGGCGCTTTCGCGCCTCGCGCCTCGCGGGATTGAGCGAGATTCCCGCCATCGTTCGCGATTGGGACACGCAGACCCGCTTGGAGGCGGCGCTGGTGGAGAACCTGCAGCGCGACGACTTGAACCCCGTGGAGGAGGCGATGGGCGTTCGCAAGCTCATGGACGACGCGGGGCTCACGCAGGAGCAGGTATCCCAGCGCATCGGCAAGAGCCGCCCCGCTGTGGCGAACCTGCTGCGCCTTTTAACGCTGCCGGAGGCAGTGCTGGAGCTGCTGCGCACGGGCAAGCTGTCCGCCGGACACGCGCGCGCGCTGGTCACGGTGGATCGCAAGCGCCAGATTCAGCTGGCGAACCTTACCGTGCAGCAGGGCTGGTCGGTGCGCCAGCTGGAGCGCATCTGCGCGCAGCCCGTAGCGGAAGATCAACGCAAGCCGCGCGTCAAGCGCGATCCGCAGCTCGGCAAGCTGGAAAGCACCGCGCGAGAGGTGTTCGGCACGCGCGTGAAGCTGGACGGCGACGAATCGCGTGGCAAGATTACGCTGTACTACTATAACTCCGAGGATTTGCAGCGCATATGGGATGTAATTGTAGGGGAGGACGCCCTGTAATGAAGACCTATACCATTGAGCGGGCGAAGCTGCCGCTGCCGCAGCTTTCGGATAGAGTATTCGACCCGGCGCGCGAGCCGTTTTGCGCGGCGCACCCGTTTGCCGCGATCGATTGCTACCCGTGGGACGAAGGGGGCTATCGCCCCGAGGCGCGGGCGTGGATGGTCGCCTTGGAAGGCGGGCTGGGCGTGCTGTTGTGCGCCAACGAACCCACGATTCGTGCGGACGCGAAGCGCTGGAACGGCGACGTATGGCTGGACAGCTGTCTGGAATGCTTTATTCGTCCACGGGTCGACGACGCGCGGTATTTGAATATCGAGGCGAAAGCGGGCGGCGCGGCGCTGATCGGCATTGGAGAGGGGCGCGGGGGCAGAAGTCGCCTGCCCGCGATGCCCGAGGATTTTCAGCTGCAGGTTTCGCGGCACGCGGGCGGCTGGTGGGCGGTGCGCTATGTGCTGACCTACGCGCTGATTCGCGAGCTGTTCGGCGCGGTTCCGCAAGCGGGCGACGCGCTTTTTGGCAATTTCTACTGCTGCGACGAAAGCATTCATCCGCACTTTGGCGCGTGGAGTCCCATTGCGGCGGCGCAGCCGGATTTCCACCGCCCCGAATGCTTTGGCAGCTTGCAATTGAGTTGATGGACCGATGGGAGGGCAAAACGAATGTATACGGAACAGGATGATCGCCACATTGCGGGCGAGCTGCGCAGATATGGAATTATAACGGGCGTGCTGGTTGTGGCGCTGCTTACGGTGTACATATTGAGCCTGAAATATCGCTGGAGCGCCGCGGCTATGGTGACGGCGTGCGCGCTGTTCATCGCCGTCGCGTTTATGGTGCTGGAATACCTTTGGCCCTGCGCGCGCTATAAGCGCTTTTTGAAGGATATGCGCGAAGGGCTGCACCGCGAGCTCGAGGGCACGATTGTGGAAATTGCCGATCAGGAGGATTTGCAGGACGGCGTGCGCGTGCTGCCGGTGCGAATCTTTCTGGAGGACGAGCAGGACGAGCGCATCGTTTATCTCAATGCGGATAAGCGCGCTCAGTTCCCGCAGGCGGGCGCGAAGGTGCGCGTCAACTGCTTCGGCAGGCACATCCGCGAGGTATTGTAATGGGCAGCGCCTTTGATTGGAGGGCGACGAATTGGCAAACAGGGTTGAAGAGAAGAACAATGTGTTGATATGCGTAACCGGTCAGATCAGCTGCGAGCGGTTGATTCACGCCGGCGTGGAAATCGCCCGACGCGCGGGCGGCACGGCGTATGTGCTGCACGTGGCGCAGGAAGGGCGCAGTATGCTGGGCTATAAGCACGAACCGGAGGCGCTGGAGTATCTATTCGGCGTGTCGGTGAAGCACGGCGCGGATATGGTGGTGGTGCACAGCGCGGATGTGAAGGGCGCAATTGAACAGCGCGCCAAGGAGCTGAACGCGGGCACGATTGTGGCGGGTCGCGCACTGAATTACGGCGGCTGGGACCTGCTGGATGATATTCAGCTGCGTTTGCCCGATGTGCGCATGGAGATATTTTCCACCCCGCGCAGCGAGTAAAGCAAGGCGTTGTAATGGTGGGGGAGGTTTTGCGAAAACCGCTATGCGACTTACCGACGCAAAACCTGCAAGGAAGCGGACGCTTGATTTCCGTTTTCGCGGCGTATAGGTCGCCGCTGTGGATGAACGTCGGGGGTTGCCTCCTGACACCCCATAGGTGAATAGCGGTCGTTACAGTGAAATCGTGCGAAAGTCGCAGAATATTTTCTTGACAATCGCGACGGTCTATGATAGAATCTTAATGCTGGTTTCGCAAGGAGAGATGGCCGAGTGGTTGAAGGCGCTGGTCTTGAAAACCAGTGATGTCGCAAGGCACCGGGGGTTCGAATCCCTCTCTCTCCGCCAGATTATTCGGCATGGAGAAGTACCCAAGAGGCCGAAGGGGCTCCCCTGCTAAGGGAGTAGGGTGGGATAACTGCCGCGAGGGTTCAAATCCCTCCTACTCCGCCAGATACCCTATATCGCACAAGATGTAGGGTATTATTTTGTTTGAAACCACTATATATTGTATGTCGTTACTGTTTTACAACACATAATAAAGCGCCTCGGATTCATGCTCTGATCCCCTCAAAAACCTATTTATTCGTGTTTCTAAGTCTCTATAATCTACACTATAATCAACACTTTTCAACCCAAATTTCCACTAAAATATTTGAGCACCCGGATTTTATTCCCTCCAAAGGTCGAACGGGGGCAGGTCGATCAAAACGTCGTTTCTTTGACTTCTTACATATCCGCGCGCGCATGCGCGAGGGCACCCAACCCAACCTTGAAATCAATAAAATCGAAAATTATTTTTGGAATTTAGTGAAATTCTGGGCTCGAAGCCCCCGCGTGTCGCTGCCCTGCCGCCGCAGTACCTTAATAACGTTTACGGAGTAAACGTTATTAAGGTACTGAATTTTTTGCGGCTCAACTTTCCCTGAGTTACGGAGTAAGTCAGGTAAAGTTGCCGGAT
>JAFUAR010000194.1 GCA_017460585.1 Clostridia bacterium | reverse complement strand
CTTGGTCTGCGTCCTCGCGGCGTACACGCCGCCGCTGCGGATTGAAAGTCGGGGGTTGCGACCCCCGACACCCCCATTGGGTGAATGGAAACGGAGGAATCGACCATGAAGGGTAATTGGAAAGCGATACTCATGAACAAGCGAACCATCGCGATTGTACTGGCGGCGCTGTCGTTCATTTCGCTGTACCTGCCGTGCATCGCGTTGACGGCGCGCGGGCGGCAGGAGGTGCAATATGAATTCGCCTATGGCGGAATTCTGGATTACGACTCCATGATCGACTCCATGTCCAGCAGCCTAAGCAGCGCCTTTGGCAGTACGAATAAGATTCTCCGCGTGGCCAAGCGCGTGACCAATTTCCTGCGCAGCGGCAAAATTTCCATTATGGGTCTTCGCTCCATTATGAGCGGGCTGGTGAGCGTTTACAATCAAGGCATTAAAGAGGGAATATACATATCGTCGTCCGATGCGGACAGCATCGCCGTGATTCGAGTCGGGATGTGGATTGTCAACATATTCTGGCTGATCACCCTAGTGCTTGCGGCGCTCAGCATATCCAATTTGGTTAAACGCAATCGAGGCAATTTGCCGGGCGCGTTCCTAATTGCCGTAATGGCGCTGTGGCTCATCGCGTTCCTGCTGGTGCTGCTCAGCGCGTACGATGTGTTCGGTCGCTATATGCGTGCGACCGCGTGGCCGTTCTTTGGTTTGGCGTTCGCCATCGCCTCGTTTGTGCTGGGCAAGCAGGCGAGCCGCGCCGGCGCTTCGCAGCGCTTCAATGTGAACGCGCAGGCGGTGCAGAACGGCTTTGCCTCCGCCGTTCGCGCGGGCAATAAGCTGGGCAAGGCGGTGAGCAAGGCGGCGGCGGGCGCGGTAAACGCGGTCTCTAACGCCAACGGCGGATGGGTATGCCCCAGCTGCGGGCAGAGGATGGACGGGAGCAACGCCTTCTGCGGCGCTTGCGGCACGCCCCGCCCGCCCAAGCGCCTATGCCCCGGCTGCGGCACGGAATGCCCGGACGATATGAACTTTTGCAGCAAGTGCGGCACGCCGGTTCCCCCGCGCAGCGCGCACGCCCAGCAGTTTAACCCCCAGCAGAGCGCGTATGCCCCGCAGAACGCCTACACCCCGCAGAATGCATCCGCCCAGCCCGCGCAGGGCACCGGAACCATGCGCGTGTTCAGCGAGAACGCCGCCGAACCGCTGCCCGTGACCCTAGTGGAGCTGGCGGGCGGCGCGTCCGCGCGGAGCTACAGTGTGCGCCTAGTTGGCGCCATCACCATTGGGCGCAGCCCCGCGTGCGATCTGCAGCTGGGCGAGGGCACGGTATCCGGCAGCCATCTCAAGCTGGAGCGCATTGGCGGCGATTTGGTCGCGACCGACCTGAACTCCTCCAACGGCACGTGGGTCAACGGGCAGCGCGTATTCGCGCCCACCCCGCTGCACAGCGGCGATACCGTACAGCTGGGCAACGCAGTGCTGCAAGTGACCTTCTAAATCGATACTCTGCACTATATCGGGCGGCGTTCCATGGGCGAACGCCGCCCTTCGTTTATCACAAGTTCAATCGGCGTGGCAATTTCGCCCGCGATTGACCATTCACGCCGTAAAATCGTCCGTTTATCGCAAACAGTGGAGTGAAGCGCGAGTTGCGCGTATAATACAACCATAGAGCAAAACCAATCAAACCATATGGACGGAGGCAATCAATATGAAGGGCAATTGGAAGAATATACTGCTCAACAAGCGGGCGCTCGCCATCGCATTGGCGGTGCTGGCGTTTATTACGCTGTATATGCCGTGCGTGTCCATCACCTCGTCGGCGCGCTACGCCATTAACAACACATTGTCGTATACCAGCAGCGGACGCGTGGATTACAACCGTATGCTGGAAAACGTCACCTATAATATGAAGAGCTCGTTTGGCGAAACAAAGCAGGCGACGCGGCTGGCGAAGTCGATTGTGAACATCGTCAAAAAGGGCAACGCCTCGGTCATGAGCGTTCGCGGTCTGCTCAGCGGCATCAACAGCGCATTCAACCGCGCCGTGAAGAACGCCCTGATCGACCCCTACGTCGCCGCCACCGCCGAGGAGGAGCTGCGCGGCGTGCGCTACGGGCTGTGGGGCATCACCATCGGCTGGCTGCTCACGCTGTTTATTACGGTGATGACCGTGCTCGGCTTGGTGAAGCGCAAGAGCGCGGTGGGTCTGTTTCAAATTATACTCATGGTGCTGTGGCTGGCGGCGATCATCATTGCGCTGATCGTGGGCGGCGACCAGCTGGGCGAGGCGGTCGGCATTGGCGCCATGCTGGAAAGCATACTGCGCATTACCGCGTGGCCCTTCTTCGGGGTAATCTTCTCGGTGGGCTCGTTTATACTGGCGAAGAAGGCGGACGCGTTCGGCGCGGCGCAGAGCTTTAACGTGAATCAGGAAGCCATACAGAACGGCATCGCCTCCGCGATTCGCGCGGGCGGCAAAATCGGCAAGGCGATGTG
>JAFUAR010000193.1 GCA_017460585.1 Clostridia bacterium | reverse complement strand
GACGCGGGCGTAAAATACGGTCTGCCGCGCGATACGGCATACCTGCTGGCCGCGCAAACGCTGGCAGGCACCGGCAAACTGCAAACCGAAACCAAAACCCTGCCCGCACAGCTCAAGGATGAGGTGTGCTCGCCCGCCGGCACCACCATTCGCGGCGTTGAAGCGCTGGAAAAGGGAGGCTTCCGCGCGGCGATATTTGCCGCCGTACAGGCGTCTTTGCATCAATAATCTCAATCGGAGGAAGCATTATGCAGGTATTGGAGCTGCTCAAGGCGGCGCTCAACGGTTTAATCGAGGGTATTACGGAATGGCTTCCCGTATCCAGCACGGCGCATATTCGCCTTTTGGAGCGCTTTTTGCCCTTTCAGGGCGTATCGGAAGGTTTCCCTGCGCTTTTCGAAGTGGTGATACAGCTTGGCGCAATCATCGCCGTCATACTGTATATGTGGAACAAAATCTGGCCCTTTGGGCGCGACGAGCAGGGACGTATCCGCTCCAAAAAGACCGTTTGGCTCACTTGGGCAAAGGTTGTGGTCGCTTGCCTTCCGTTGCCCATTATTAAACTCCTCGATTTGGATGAACTGATTTCCGGCGACAATCTTCTCGCCATTGCCATTGCGCTCATCGTGGTGGGCATACTGTTTATCGTAGTCGAAGAATTGCGCAAGGGGAAAAAGCCTACGGTGCGTTCGCTGCGCCGCGTTACGTTTCCAATGGCTCTGGGCATTGGCGTATGTCAGGCGGTCGCCGCGGTATTCCCCGGCACCTCCCGCTCCGGCGCCACCATCATCGGCGCGCTGCTCATGGGCATTTCCCGCCGCGTCGCCGTAGAGTTTACGTTTATACTCGCCATTCCGGTTATGCTTGGGGCGAGCCTTATGGATCTATTGAAGCTGAATGCGGCGCTCGCCGCCAACGAGATCGCTCTACTGGCAGTTGGCTGTATTGTGGCGCTGGCGGTTTCGCTGCTGGTCATTCGACCACTGCTCAACTATATCAAGCGCCACAGCTTCAAGCTGTTCGGCACGTATCGCATCGCTCTCGGCATTGTAATACTGGCATACCTGTGGATGACCCGCGCCATGTAAGCAACTTCCTCTTGGAGATTTGATTTATGAAAAAGCTCGCTTTATTATTACTGGCATTCATGCTGACCGTATGCTTCTGTCTTGCGGAGGAGGAACCGACGCCTACTCCGGAAGAAACGCAGCCCTTTCAGCCTGTGGAAACGCCCGCGCCCAATCCATTTAATCCGGCTTCCAACGACGGCATGACGCTGCGACTAAACGGCGAAGATTTCTCTTTAGAATACGATCCTTCACCCGAATTTACAAATGCGGAAAACGGGTATTTGCAGGTGAGCTTTTATGGAGAACGCGGCGCAGACGTATACGAGCTCTACCTCATATTCCCTCTTACTGTCGAAGCGGGCGATGATATTTCCACTGAGCGCCAGCGCTCAGTCGGCGACGACGAGAGCGGCATTATGCTGTTCATTACGCGCAACGGTCAGGAAATCAACGCCATGGCGACTCAGTATGCCGACGGCGCGTTTCCCCCCGCCTCCACGTATTCCATTCAATTTGCGCAAATCACTCACCCGGGCAACGAGACCTTTTTCAGCGGAACGGTGCAGGCTACGCTGATCAATGTGGACGAAACATTCGGTCTGATCGACGGCAGTCAGGAGATCGATGGCACGTTCCAGTTTACTTGGAACAGCGCGCAGCCAAAACCCAACGCCACCACGGAACCGTTCAAATCGCATGATTCCAATGAACCTCAACCCGCGCCCTCGCATTTGGTCATGCCCGCGGACGCGCAGAAGATTTAATGCGCGCTATATTTCAGCATCGCGCGGTTCGCCACTTGGCGGCCGCGCTATTTTGGATTGGGCTGTGGCAAGTTGCCGCCATGTCCGTAGGACAGCGCATACTTCTCGCCTCTCCTATCGAAACCATACTTTCTCTAATCTCTCTTTTACCCCGTTTTGATTTTTGGAGTTCAATTCTATTCAGCCTGCGCGGTATACTGTGCGGTTACTGGCTCGCCGTCATGATCGGCTTATTGCTCGCCGCAGTTACGTCGCGCCAAAAAGTGCTCATGGAATTATTTCGACCGCTGCTTGCCGCTATGCGCAGCGTTCCCGTCGCTTCTTTCGTAATTGCCGCGCTCATATGGATTCCTTCAAAACGCTTAAATATACTCATCTCATTTCTCATCGTCTTACCCGTCATTTACGCCGGCGCGCTGGATGGAATACGGCAAATCGATACTTCGCTCATAGAAATGGCACGTATATTTCATATGCCGTTTTTGAATCGCCTGCGCTATATTGTACTTAGCGCATCCCTCCCCTCCATTCACAGCGCCATGCGCCTCGGTATGGGACTCGCGTGGAAATCCGGAGTGGCGGCGGAAGTCATCGGCATTCCCACGGGCTCCATTGGAGAACGGCTGTACCGCGCAAAGGTTTATTTAGCAACGCCGGAGCTCTTCGCATGGACGTTGACCATCATCGCTCTGAGTGCGCTTTGCGAACGCATACTGTCTCTTATATTCAATTGGGTACAGCGCTTTGCCTTGGGAAGGAGTGCGCAGCGTGATTAAAGTAGTTAACGTGAATAAAAGCTACGGTGAACACGCCGTACTGCGCAATTTATCGCATCACTTTCCGAAGGATCGCGTTACGTGGATCACCGGCGCCTCCGGCTGCGGCAAGACCACCCTGCTTCGGCTGATATTGGGATTGGAATCGCCCGATTCGGGGCGTATTCTAGGCGTACCGAGCGGCGCGATTGGCTGTATGTTTCAAGAGGATCGTCTGCTCCACGCTGCGAGCGCCTATACCAACCTACAATGCGTGCAGCGCCGAGGCGCATATACCCGCGCCGCAATTGAAAATGCCCTCCAATCCGTCGGATTGGAGGGATGTGCCGATCAACCTGTCGATGAAATGAGCGGCGGTATGCGCCGAAGAATCGCGCTGCTGCGCGCACTGCTAATCGATACGGAGCTCATCGTGCTGGACGAGCCGTTCAAAGGGTTGGATGAGGCGACCAAGGCGCTCGTTCGCGCATTTACCGCACAACGCCTTCAAAATAAGACCGCGCTCATCGTGACCCACGATGAAGAGGATATCCGCACCATTTCCGGCGAAATCCTCCAGCTATAACTCTTAGGCGTTCAGCAGAGACTTGAGCCTGTCTCTAAGCAGGAAGCTCAGAAGCGCAGCGACCACAATTTTCACCGCGTCTCCGGGCAAGAAAGGCAGTACGCACGTGCCCAACGCCGCCGCCAGCGAGCGATTCATCTGAATCATGAACCATGCGGTGCCGATGGCGTACAATACAACCGTACCCACAACCATGGCGACCGGTATGATCCACTTTCTGGATTCGCCCCAGCGATCCGCCGCAAGGCCCACGATCGCGGCACAGGGCAAATAGCCCACAATATAGCCGCCGGTTACGCCAATCAGCTTATGCACGCCGCCTTCAAAGCCGGAAAATACGGGCAGCCCTACTGCGCCCAGCAATATGTAAATGAGCACCGCCGCCGTACCTCGCTTCCATCCGAGCAGCGCTCCAGCCAGATATACCGCGAATGTCGCCAGCGATATTGGAATGGGTCCTATGGGCACAGACAACGGCGCGGCAATGCACAATATCGCCGCCATAATGGCGATAACGGTCAAATCTCGAGTCTTCATAATCCATCCTCCCAACGTATGCTGATCTCTCCGGAGCGCAGCGTCTGTCGCCCTGCCGCAGTTTCCACAATCAGGCTGCCATCCATGTCGATATCCACCGCCAGTGCAGGAATACTATCATCGCCGCGCAGCACGCGGATTCTGCGCCCAATCACATTGGATCGCGCGCGATATTCCGCCATTACCGCATCCGCGTCGTTGAGCCTCATACCTGAAAGCTCGTTAATGGTTTCCGCAATCACGCGATCCGCCGAAATCGGCTGGTTGGTTTCGTTGCCGATGGAGGTAGCGATACTTTGAATTGCCTCTGGAAATTCCTGACGCGCAATATTCACGCCGATACCCGCAACCACATAATCCATTTGCGCGGATTCGAAGTCCATGCCCGCCTCGCAGAGTATGCCGCACACCTTCTTATTGCCGATGTACAGATCATTTACCCACTTTATGGCGATTTCGACCGGCGCAACGCGCTCAATTGCGCGCGCCACCGCCACCGCGGTCAATGCCGTGAGCAGTACCGCACGTTCCGCAGTCCACTTCGGGCGCAGTATCAGGCTGAAGTATGCGCCTAAATCCTTTGGCGAATGAAACGCCCTTTGAAAGCGTCCATGACCCGCCTCTTGCGCGCGCGCAACCACCAGCGTGCCCTCGGGTGCGCCTTCCGTCGCCAGTGCCTTGGCACGCCGATTGGTGGAATCAATGGTATCGTACACTTCAATATTGCCCCGCATGGCGTTCCCATTGAGATACCGGCGTATGCCGACTGCGCTCACGGGCTGCCCTTCCGGTCGCAATATATAACCCTGTCGGGAGTGTGCCTCTATCTGGAAGCCCTCCTCGCGCAGCTGCTCGATCACCTTCCAAACCGCGGCGCGGGTCACATTCAGGCGCTGGGCGAGCGCCTCTCCGGATAACGGCTCTTCGGAAGCATAAAGCGTAGACAATACCTCTTCCCTGCTCAACATATGGCGTCCCTCCTATATTATTCTGCCGCCAACAAACTCCCGCGAGCCTCAAACAGCATACCACGGGAGAATATTATTGTCAACTATTTTTTTGTTTTTGGTTTACAATTCAAGCTTCTGTGCTTCCGCCTTGGTTTTGCGCTCGCGTTCCAGTTTGGAATATATGCATCCACAATAATCCTGCCGATACAATCCATATTCCTGAGAAAGCTCACAGGAACGACGGTAGCCGTTTTTCTTTTTAAAATCGGAATACAACCAGCTTACGCCTTCCCGCGTCGCCGCCTCCGCCCCAATTCGATTGAGCGCCTGCGCGTTTTTGAGCGGCGATATGGTCAACGTGGTCGCGACGTATTCAAATTCATTTTGCGCCGCGCATCGGGCGGCGTAGCCCAGCCTCAGCTCAAAGCATTTCATGCAGCGCTCGCCGCCTTCCGGAATATGCTCCAACCCGCGCACCGCCTCGTGAAAGCGCTCCGGCTCATAGGGCGCGCGTATAAGCGAAATGGGGTTCTCATGAGGCATAGCGGCAATCAACCTTGCCAGCTCGTCCGCACGGCGCACACACTCGTTCTCCGGTTCAATATTCGGGTTGTAGTACAATACCGTCAGCTCAAACGCATCCTTCAACCGCTCCAATACCGCGCTTGAACATGGCGCGCAGCAGGCGTGCAGCAGCAGGCGCGGTCGGCTGCCCCGCATCCGCAGCGCTTCGATGGCGCGTTCCATTTCAATTTGGTAATTGATGTTCATGCGCGCGCCTCGATTTCCGCCGCCGAAGCATTGGGGTTTACCGCAATGCGCACCACAGAATGCTTATTCTCAATTTCAATGTGCTTCGCGCCGCTCTGATGCTCGCCGTCCAGCGTCCATTCCACCTGTTCGTCGCCATCCACCACGATTTTGGGCGATGAGAAAAAATGAACCATATCGCTCGGAATTTCCATGGTGCTCAGCGCGTGCACGATGGAGCTCAGCTGTCCCGCAGAACGCGGATTCCGAATGAGCATTACCTCAAAGCTGCCGTCGTTCAACGCTACGCGGCGCGCATCCAGCTTTAATATACCACCTACGGATGTGGAGTTGGTCACGCTCAGAAACAAAAACTCATCCTCATATACCTGTCCGTTCGCCTCAACGCGCATGGGATAAGGATGCAGCGAGGATAAATCCCGTATTCCCTCCAATATATATGCCAAATGCCCCAACGTATTTTTCACGTTTTGCGGCGCGCTGTAGCTCGCCCTAGTAAACGCTCCGCAGGAGGCGGTATAGGTAAAAAAGCGCCCGTTAAAACAACCCAGATCAAACGGCATTGGATCGCAGGAAACCGCGTCGCGCGCCGCCTGCAGGCAATCAGAGGAGAGCCCCAAGCTCGCCGCGTAATCGTTGGTACTTCCTGCCGGAATGTACCCCAGCGGCACATCCGCCTTGGATGCCATCACTCCCGCAATGGTTTCGTTCAGCGTTCCATCGCCGCCAATGCATACCACGCGATCGAATTCGCCCGCGTGCGCCTGCACAAACTGGGTCGCCTCGCCGCGCTGGGCGGTTACAAACGTCTCACAGCGAAAACCGGCGTCTATGCATACGCGAATGATTTCCGGCATCCAGCGATTCGCTCGTCGCTGCCCAGCCGCGGGATTCAGTACCAATAACAGCTTTTTATCCATATATGCCTCCGAATAGATTAAAACGCCGCAGCCCTTGCCGCGACGTTATTCATGCAGCCGCACCCTGTATAGCTCAAAACCAAGCCCATCGCAGGATACCTGATGATAATATACACCGTTGCGCTCCCCGCGAACCGCGCCTGAAAGCGCCGCGCCGTGCAGATGCCCGTATACGCAATCCCGCACGCCGTAATCCACGAGTATATCCGAAAAGCCCTCCAAGGCATTGGTGAGCGGCGGATAGTGCATCATCGCCACGATCGGACGGTCGTCCCGAATACGACTCGCAGCCTCCAACGACATTTTGAGCCTCAACCGCTCCCGGTTGTAAATGTGCACATCGGAAGGATCCGCATTTCCATCCGCCGGAATCGTCCAGCCACGCGAGCCCGCGAAAACCAGCCAGTCCAGCTCAATGCAATCGTTTTGCAACGCGTACATTCCCGCCGGCAGCGCGCGTCTCACCTGACCGATGGCGCTCCACCAGTAGTCGTGATTGCCGCGCAGCAATACCTTCCTGCCGGGAAGCTCGCCCACTCGCTGCAAATCCTCCAGCGCCTCTTCCAAATGCATCGCCCATGTGAAATCGCCCGGAAGCAGTACGATATCGTCTTCGTTGACCAGGGCGCGCCAGCTTTCGGCAATGCGAGCGAAATGATTTTCCCAGTGCGGACCGAATATGTCCATCGGCTTCTTTCGCGCGGGCAGGTGTAAATCAGATATAGCAAAAAGCGCCAAGCTTATTCTTCCTCATCCTCGTCGTCCGCGTCGTCGTCGAACGCATCCTCGTCGTCCTCATCAAAAGGTTCGTCGGAGAGATCCAGCTCGATTTCATCCATATCCGATACGGAATCAATCTCAATATTCGCCGCGCCCGGTTCAATGGCATCATCCGTGCTCGACATATCGGTACGGCTCTGCAATTCCTTT
>JAFUAR010000192.1 GCA_017460585.1 Clostridia bacterium | reverse complement strand
GTGGATGGCAAGGTTGAGAACCCGAAAGGGTTTTCAAGTGTTGACTTTCAGTCAAAACCGCGAGCGAAGGCGCACAACCAAAGGTTTTGCGGTCGCCTTTGCCGACTGTCCCGGTCGATTCAAAGAATCGAGCGGGACACCGCCGAATTGAAAATTCGAGCGCCGCGCCTCGGGCGGGGGACGTGTCCCCCGTCCACCTACTGTGAAGCCGTAGGCTGAACAGTAACATAACGATCGGTGCAGAAAACGCACAATTGCGTTGGATCCACAGGTCGGACATGACAATGAATTTGCAAGCATCTTTTTTATTTCTCGATCCATACGGAGGTCAAACATGAAGCGAGCGTTGGTATTGAGCGGCGGCGGGGCGCGCGGCGCGTATGAGCTTGGCGCGTGGCAGGCGCTGGACGAAATCGGAATTGCATTTCACGCGGTATATGGCACTTCCATTGGCGCAATCAACGCGGGGCTCTTCGCACAGGGCGATTTGCAGAAGGCAAAGGCGCTTTGGAGCGATATTTCCATGAAGAAAATCGTCGCGACGAATGAGGAAGAATTCTCCATCGATTTTAACTTCTCCAGCAAGCACGATATTCTGCCCTTCCTGCTGGATAACCTGAACCACCTGCGCATGGATATTACGCCGCTGGAAACAAAGGTGCACGACAATATTGACGAAGGTCGGTTGCGCGCCTCCGGCATGACGCTGGGCATAATGGCGGTAACGCTGCCGCAATTTACGCCCGTACCCATGCGGCTTAGCGATATGGCGGAGGGCAGCGCTGCGGATTGGCTCATCGCGTCCGCTTCATGCTACCCCATATTCCAGCCCAAATGGATCGGCAGGCAACGCTACATCGACGGAGGGTACTTCGACAACCTTCCGCTCGATATGGCGATCGAGGACGGCGCGGACGAAATTGTCGCCATCGATATCCATCCCGTACCGGCGCACGCGGAATATGCGCAGATGCCCTTTTTGAAGCTGATTCATCCGCGCAAAACGCTCTCCGGCTTTCTGAATTTCAAGCAGGAGCTGTTGGACCGTATGCGCCGCATGGGATATTACGACACCATGAAAGCGTACGACCGACTCGAGGGCATTCGCTATACCTTCCAACGCGAAGACGCGCTCAAGACCGCGCTGCCCGCCGAACGCTATCTGCGCGCCGTGGCTCGATTTGACGCGGAGAGCATCAAGCGGCGGGTATTCCACGCCGGACAGGTTCAGCGCGCGCCTCTCATCACGGCGCTTTGTCAGGAAACGCCCGAGCGCGCGCTCACCCGCCGTGAGGTATGGCTGCGCGGCATGGAGCTTTGCGCCGAGCGCATGGGGTTTCGCGAAGATGCGATCTATCTTCCGGAGGAGCTGACGCGGCGTATGTTGAATTACGTTCGTCAGACATCGCCCGATGTTTCCCCGATTGTCGCGCCGGAAGCGCTGCAGGCGCTGGGCAGTCGCGCGCTGATTCGCGCCATGGCACGCACCATAAGCGAGCGCGGAAGCATTCCGCCTGAGCTCGTGAACGCGTTCGCCGCGTATCCTGAGGAAACCGCCGCCGCGCTCTGGCTTTGCTGCGCGGAAGGGAAAAGCGCGTGAGCCCGCTGTACGAGCGCATCTACGCCATTGTGCGCAAGATTCCCTCCGGAAAAGTAGCGACGTACGGACAGATTGCGCGGATATTGGGCAATCCGCGCCTGAGCCGCATTGTAGGCTGCGCCATGCACGTTGCGCCAAACGACGTACCTTGTCACCGCGTACTCAACCGCGAAGGCAGGCTATGCGACGCATTCGAACCGCTTGGCGCGCAAACCCACCGGTTATTGCTCAGCATGGAAGGCGTGGAATGCGGCGAAAATAACCGCGTAGATCTTTCCATATACGGCTGGTCGGGAGAGATAAAAGCACAGCGGGATTGTCAATAGCCCGCTGTGCTCTTGTGCCCATTGCGTTGCGCCTTCCTCCCCTTCATGAACGAGGCGTCCGCCTTTCGCGCCTGACCAATCCTTTCGTCTCGCCCAACGCGCGCAGGCAGTAGAGCGATCCCGCAGCTCGAACGGCTTATATCTTTCTTCATAGGCAAACATTCTTCCTATTGATTCTGTTTATAGATGGATATTTAGAAGCGCTATACTTCAAATTTCTCCGCCGCGCTTGACACGGCGCGGCGCGCCCTGCTACAATCATAGCCGAATGAATTCATTTCGTCCTGCGCCGACCATCGCGAATCAGGCGCTGACGCTTAGGAGGAACGGCTATGCAATTTGGCGTTCAATTGTTCGGTATATTAAAGGATCGCCGCGAGGGTACGCTCGACGCGCTGCGCGACCTTAGGAAACTGGGCTTTCGCAGAATCGAGCCATGCGTTTCCATTGGCGGCGTGATTCCAAACCTTGAGCACGTCATCTGGCCCGCTGAATGGCTCGAAGCACATATGGGTGAAATTCAGGGAATCGGGCTGGAAATCCCTTCCGCGCACGTATTTGCAAGCGATATTTCCCTGTGTACAGACGCCCTGATTCGGCTTTCCCAGCGCTGTGGAATACGGCAATTTGTGGTAAAGAGTCCGGAAAAGCTGTCGCCGGAATCGCTGCAGGAAGCCTCGCTGCGCTATATGCGCGCCGCGGATGCGCTCGCCTCCATTGGCGCCGAGCTGCTGATTCACAACGAATGGGCGGATATTGCCGCGCATTTTGAAGGGAAGACCGCATACGAGCATTTGCTAGGGCTGTGTTTGGGCAAGGTTGGCGCGCAGGTGGATATTGGCTGGGTGCAGTACGGCGGCGAAGATCCTCTCGCGCTGCTGCGCAGAAACGCCTCTCTGGTGCGCTCCATGCATTACAAGGACTTCCGCAGAGAGGGCGACCAATTGGTTCAAACCACGGTCGGCAATGGCATTGTGGACAACGCCGCCTGCTTCCAGTTTGCGCGCGCGGCCGGCATTCCGCAATTGATCGATCAGGATGAATTTATCGCCGATATTGGCGCGGAGCTTACGCAGTGCGTAGGCATACTGAGCAGCCTAGTGCAGTATCGCGAGGGCTCCGTGAGCTATTTGAATACTTTGAACGTGGATACCGGTGAAGTCAAGGTGCTCTGGCGGTTCGAAGGCGTGATTGAAGCGCCGAACTGGGTGCAGAATGAAGAGAAGCTCGTATACAACGCCGATGGACGCTTATATACATTGGATATAGAATCCAAAGATATCTCTTGCGTGGATACGGGACTTTGCGACTGCTGCAACAACGATCATGTGCTCTCGCCCGATGGGAAGGCGATCGCCGTATCGCATATGCCCGAAGGGCAGGGGCTGAACTCCACTGTATACATTGTGCCGCTGAATGGCGGCGCGCCGCGCAAGGTGACCCAAAATGTTCCAAGCTTCCTGCACGGCTGGTCTCCGGATGGAAAAGAGCTCGCCTATTGCGCCTTCCGCCCGCAGGACTGGCGCGCCGACGCGGACGTATATTCCATTTCTGTGGAAGGAGGCGAGGAACGCCGGCTGACGCAGGGCGGCTTTAACGACGGACCCGAGTACGCGCCCGACGGACAATCCATCTGGTTCAACTCCACGCGCACTGGATTGATGCAGGTGTGGCGCATGAACCGAGACGGCACCGGCGCAATGCGCCCCGAGCAGCCCGAAAGGAACAACTGGTTCCCGCACGTATCGCCCGATGGGCGCAGAGTAGTGTTTCTATCCTATGGAAAGAACCATTTGGAGCCGCATGAGCACCTGCCCAATATGCAGGTGGAGCTGTGGCTGATGAACGCCGATGGTACGGGCGCGCATCGTATACTTTCGTTCTTTGGCGGACAGGGATCCATTAATGTGAACAGCTGGTCTTCGGATGGCAAACGCTTGGCGTTCGTAAGCTACGAAACCCATTAATGAAATCATAAGGATAGAGGGGAAGATTATTCATGAGCAAAAACGCAGTATACGGCATTATTTGTGCAATGGACAGCGAACTGAATCTATTAAAGCAGGATTTGGAAAACGCGCGCACCGAATTGGCGGGCGGACTGCTGTTCCACATTGGCGATTTTGGAGGGCACCGCACCATACTGGTAAAGAGCGGCATTGGCAAGGTAGCGGCGGCGCGCTGCACGCAGCTGCTCATTGATCGCTTCAATCCGGACTACATCATCAATTCCGGCATCGCGGGCGGTGTGGGCGAAGGCTTGCAGATTGGCGATGTGGTCATCGGTCGCGAATTGGTGCAATACGACTTCGACGTGACCGTGTTCGGACACGTGCGCGGCTATCTCTGCACCGGCGAGGACGACAGCGTACCCACCATATTCTACTCCGACCCCGAGTTGATCGACGCGGTCATTCGAGTTTTGGACGCGCGCGGCGATATTCGCTACCGCACGGGACGCATTGCCACAGGCGACGTATTCCTTTCGGACACCGCGATAGAGCACAAATATCTTCGCGAAATGCATGCCGATGCCGCCGAGATGGAAAGCGCCGCCATTGCGCAGGTCACCGCTGGAAACGGCACCAAATTTCTGATTATTCGCACCATGTCTGATCTAGGCAACGGCAATTCCGCCGTGGACTATGATACCTTTGAGCAAAAGACCGCCGATCAGTCCGCCCAAATTACAGAGGCGCTGATTCGCGACTTCATTTAGTTTATATGACCGGCAAGGGGAAGCGACGCTTCCCCCCTGTAAGTTGACAAAGTCAACATACAGTCAGACCGTTTAGAAAGCCTGCAAGCCAAGGAAGCAGACCTTGCAGATGAGGGGGCTTGCTAAAACGCAAGTGACCGATTCTTCAAAGTCTGCTGACGCAGGAAGCAAGAGAATCGTCGTTTTCGACGAGTCTTATGCGGTTGCGGGCTTTATCAGCGGTC
>JAFUAR010000191.1 GCA_017460585.1 Clostridia bacterium | reverse complement strand
TTCTCAACGAAGATGACATCGCCCTGCTGAACACGGTACTGCTTGCCGCCTGTCTTAATTACCGCGTACACGTGTAGCACCTCCTAAATCAAAATCTCGCCGGGAGTGGGCTGCATTTTTCATGCATTTAAAGCCGTTCCCGAGCGGCTTACAAGTTATTATACCGATTCAGGGATAAAAAGTCAACGAGAGGACGCCCAATTTTCGCCGCATTCACGCAAAAATAACGCGATTCGATCTTCTTCTATCGCGGGCATGATTCGCGCTTTCATGCCATCAGCCTATGGCATTTTCAGTCTGAATGTGCTATACTACTGTCCATTGGAAATAGATCCCATATCGAGGTTGTTCCATTGAAGAATATTACCATTGATTCCAACGCCGCGGGACAGCGGCTGGACAAGTGGCTCTGCCGCACCTTCCCCGCCGTTGGCTATGGGCTAGCGCAAAAGCTGCTGCGGCAAAACAAGGTGCGCGTGAACGGACTGCGTGCCAAGGCGGAATATCGCTTGGTAGAGGGCGATGTAGTAGCGCTCTACATGGACGACGCGCTGCTCGCAGCCGCGCCTAAGCAGAGCGATCGTTTCTTAAGCGGCATTCGACCGCATCTACGCATAGTATATGAGGACGAAGATATACTTATCGTGGATAAACCGGTCGGTTTGCTCTGCCATCCCGACGCAAATGAGAAGGTGCGCACGCTGATTACCGAAATTCGCGCCTATCTCTATCAAAAGGGCGAATACGATTCCTCAAATCCTGAAGAATTCACACCGGCGCTGTGCAATCGGATCGATCGCTTTACTGGCGGTCTCGTTCTCGCGGCAAAAACCGAATCCGCCATGCGTTCGCTTACCGGCGCCATTCGTGAACACCGCGTGGAAAAGCGCTATTTGTGCATCGTTTTTGGCACACCCAAGCCGTCCGAAGGGCAGTATATCGATTACTTTGTACACCCACAGGGTTCAAAACGAGTGCAGGTGGTTTCACACGCCGTGCCAAACGGCAAAAAAGCGATTACCCAATATCGCACAATCGCCACCCAAGGTGCGCTGTCGCTGCTAGAATGCACACTGCTCACCGGACGCACCCACCAGATTCGTGCCCAGCTCGCTTTTCATGGTCACCCTTTGCTGGGCGACGGACAGTATGGCAACGCGAAGGATAGCGCGCGCTACGGTATGCACGCGCAGGCACTCTATTCCCATGCCGTCGCGCTTCATAATCCCAACCCAGACGATCCGCTGTACCGACTCGACGGGCGAGAGTGGCGCGTTCGCTCAGTGCCCTTCGTGCGTCAGTTCTTTCCGGAGGTGGAAATACCATGATTCGCGATCGCTCGTTTTACCATGCGCTGTTTCGCATTTCACTGCCCGCCGCATTTCAGGCGCTGGTCAGCTTTCTGGTGGTTGTGGCGGACGATATCATGGTATCCCGACTTGCAGACGCCACGCACGTTCAGGCGGCCGTTTCGCAGGTAAACGGCATTACCGCCTTCTACACCACCACCCTTACCGGCTTGGTGAGCGGCTCTTCCGTGCTGATTGCGCAATATTGGGGCAAAAAGGATCTGGATGCCATACAGCGCATATTCGCCGTTGTGCTTAGAATCTGTCTGATCGTAGCGATCGTTTTTGTTTTGGCGGCGAGGCTCGCGCCAAATCTCATCCTCTCGATGGTCATCGGCAAAGACGAACCAGCGGTACTGGCAAACGCGCTGCAGTATTTTACCATCGTCTGCTTCACATGGCTGCCTTTCGCGGTCACCACTGCGCTGATCGGTATGCTTCGCGCGGTCGAGGTTGTGCGCATCGCGCTGATCGTATCCATCGTATCGCTGTTGATGAACGTATCGCTCAACTGGGCTCTGATTTTCGGTCGCATCGGATTCCCCGCACTCGGCGTACGAGGCGCGGCGATCGCTACGCTGATCACGCGTATTTTTGAAATGGTCATTGTATGGGTGTATGCGTTTCACCGACAAAAAGTACTGCAACTAACGCCGCGCGCACTGCTGCTCTCAGATCGCACACTTGCGAAAGATTACTTCCGCTACGGACTTCCGGTGGGGCTTACGGATATGCAGTGGGCGCTGATTGGAATGCTGAAGGCGGCGATCATTGGTCATATGGGCGCAACGTTCATGGCTGCAAACAATATCGCCTCCAGCATGGCGAATCTTGGCACGCTTTTCACATTTGCATTGGCGGGAGGCGCTTGCGTAATGGTGGGTAAAGCGGTAGGTGCGGGCGATATTTCTTTGGCAAAACGCTATTCCAACACGATTCAGCTGCTATTCCTTGGCATCGGACTCATTATGTCGCTAATCGTATTCCTGCTGCGCACCCCGTTTACACGCCTGTACGGCTCCGCTAACGATCCTGAGGTATTCTCCCTGAGCACCACGCTCATTGCCGTATTGGCGGTTACGCTGATCGGTACCAGCTATCACGCGAGCTGCTTCGTGGGGATCAACCGAGGCGCCGGCGATACGCGCTTTGTCGCCATTGTAGACAGCATATGCGGCTGGCTGATCGTGCTGCCATGCACTTTTTTGACTGCGTTCGTATTCAAGCTGTCACTGCCCATCGTGTTCCTGAGCACTCGCATTGACCAATGCTTTAAGTGGCTCATTGCATTTCTACGGCTGCGGACGAATAAGTGGATTCAGAACGTCACGCGCGACGAGATATCGACCTGACGGAGGTATACCATGCTCCATATCATCTACAACCCCACTTCGGGACGCAATCGCGGGGCGCGCGTGCAGGAAGCGCTGAAGAACCAGCTCGAGTCGAATGGCATTCAACACACATTTTGGGCGACGCAAAAAAAGGGAGACGCCCAATCGTTTGCCCTGCAGCTGACGGAGCAGGGTGAAACGGACATCGTTTCCATGGGCGGAGACGGTACACTGCACGAGGTGCTCAACGGAATATACGATCCGTCAAAGGTTCATCTTGGCATTATTCCCTGCGGCTCCGGAAACGACTTTGCCTCCGCCATTGGCATACCGAAGCAGCCCATGGACGCCCTCAAGCTCATACTTGAATCGTCGCCTAAACCTACGGACTATTTGGAGTGTTCCGGAGTGCGCTGTATCAACATACTTGGCGCGGGTATCGATGTGGATATACTGCGCAGAAGCTACCGTGCAAAGATGCTGCGCGGCAGCCTGAACTATTTCGTATCGCTCATAAACGCGCTCATCCATTTTGAAAACTGTGATATGGATTTGGAAATTCGCGGTCAAACTACGCGGCACAGCGGCTTCATTGTGTGCGCTTGCAACGGGCGCAGATTTGGCGGCGGCATAGAAATTTGTCCGGACGCCATTGTGGACGACGGACTAATCGACGTAGTACTGGTAAACGGACTTCCAAGGCGCAAATACATTAGCGCGGTGCTGGCATTGGCGCGCCGCAGGCTGCTGGAACAGCCATATACCATTCACGAACGCGTGCAAAGCGTGCGAGCCGCCTTTCCCAAGCCCACAACGCTGCAGCTGGACGGCGAGCTGTACGATGATTTGCCCTTTGACGTGCGCGTAGTACACGACAAGCTGCGCGTATACCGAAGCGGGGTGTAGCCATATGTTGGGAGACTGTCACATTCATATGGCTTTGGATGGTTTCGACTTCCGCTCCGCCTTCGCCAGACACAAGCCCACGCCAAACGATATTTGGATTCGCAGCGTTCTCAACCGTTACCGCGCTGCGGGCATTTCCTTTCTGCGGGATGGAGGCGATCGCTTTGGCGCGGGATTGCGCGCCAGCCAGCTCGCTCCGGAATACGGAATTGATTACCTAAGCCCCGCCTTTCCCATATGCCGCGAAGGACACTACGGTACGTTTATTGGAAAAGCGTATCGCGATATGGAAGAATACCGCGCGCTGATTCATGAAGTACGCGAACTCGGCGGCGGATTTATCAAGATAATGATTTCCGGCATTATGGATTTCAATCATTTCGGTGCGATTACCAGCCATCCCCTCCCCTATGCCGAAATTCGTGAAATGGTGCATATCGCTCACGATCAGGGCTTTTCTGTAATGGCGCACGCCAACGGAGCGCGACTCATCGAGGACGCGGTTCGCGCAGGCGTTGACAGCGTGGAACACGGCGCATATATGGATGACGATGCCGTATGCGCAATCGCGGCAGCGAAGATTGCTTGGGTCCCCACAGTGGTAACGATCGCCAATCTCATAGGTGAAGGAAGATATCCTGACGAAGTACTGCGTCCGCTTTTCGAGCTGCATATGGAAAATATACGTCGCTGCGCCTCGCTAGGCGGCATCATCGCCTGTGGGTCGGATGCCGGCGCTTACCGCGTA
>JAFUAR010000190.1 GCA_017460585.1 Clostridia bacterium | reverse complement strand
TCTTGACTTTCTGGCTCTATGGTTCCGCCATGTAGCTGCACAATCTGATATACGATGGACAGTCCCAATCCTGTTCCGCCAGTTACGCGAGAACGCGCCTTATCCACACGATAGAAGCGTTCAAAGATATGCGGTAAATCTTTTGCAGGGATGCCAATTCCCGTATCAGACACTTGAATAACCGCGCGCTTTCCCTGTTTTGTTACACTGGCATGAACCCTTCCGCCACGTGGAGTATACTTAATCGCATTATCAATAATATTGTACAATACCTGCTCCAATTTAACCCTATCGCCGGCAACCACCAACTCGTCGTGTCCGCTGCAATCGAGTTCAATGCCATTTTCTCGTGCAAGCGGCGCAAGGCGTTTCACTTGCTCCAACAATAGTGTAGTGATATCTGGATTATCATAGTTAAGACGCATTTCGCGCCGTTCTACATTGACTAAGGTCAGCAGATCGGAAATGGTATGATTCAAACGATCAATTTCCCTATTTACATCTCCCAGAAATTCTTTTGTCATATCTGGATCGATTGGATCTTGATAAAGTAATGTCTCAATCAAAATCTTCATGGTGCTCAAAGGGGTTTTCAATTCATGCGAAGCATCCGATACAAACTGATTTCTGGAAGAATCCAGTTGCTCAAGTTTCTCGCTCATCGTATTGAATGCCACTGCCAGATCTGTGAATTCATTATGTCCGCGCACATTCACACGGGCGGTAAAATCCCCGCTGGTCATTTTAGTAATGCCTGCTTGCAATTGATCAATGGGGCGAGTAAGCGAACGCAGCACAAATAATACCATAAGAATGACCGCAAGCGCTACTACAATGAGCCAAGCAAATATCTGCATCCGAATGCCTCGCACGCCTTCGGAAATATCCTGAACCTGCGAGATAAATACCACCGCTCCGATGGACCGGCTGTCACTTTCAATTCGGTTTACGAAAATGCCCGTCATAGATTGGGCATAGGAAAAAGTACGAAATGTCATTTGGAGCCATGGAATGGTCTGCCTCAATTGATCATATAATCCATAGCTTTGAGCATTCCCATTCAATACCTCTGTGGTTTCCTGCGTGGAAAAACGAGAACCATTTAATTCCGAATCGGTGTCAACCTGAACTACGCCATAACTGTCCAGAATCAGTACACGATTATCACTATCCGCGCAAAGTTCTAAAGTAGAGTTATACATGGAAACAGCATCTCGCTCCTGAAGGGGGATGCTCATCTGTTCGCTTAAACTTTCGGCAATTCGCTGATCTTCCTTAATGCGCTGGCTAAACATATAGTCGCCCACCAAATTCGGCACTGAAATGCCAATAATGATGAAAGCGACCATAATGATACAAAGATAAGCCAGCAAAATTTGCCAACGAATGGAGTGAATGCCGGTTCTAGTCTCTGTCAGTGAAATAATACCCAACTCCCCACTTTGTGAAGATATATTCCGGCTGACTCGGAACCTTTTCGATCTTTTCACGCAAACGACGAATATGTACGTCGACGGTTCTCAAATCTCCAAGGTAATCATATTTCCAAATAGTTTCCAACAAATTCTCACGAGAAAACACTTTACCGCGATTGGTAATAAATAACTGCAGTAAATCGAATTCCTTCGCAGTGAGATTGACCTCCTTATCGCCAATACTGACGGATCGATTGTTCATATTGAGCTTCAGATCACGTACAGAGATTATGCGTTGAGAGGTATCCTTCTGCATAAGCGTCCTGCGCAAAATGGTCTTGATACGAGCTTTGACCTCCAATATATTGAACGGTTTGGTCATATAATCATCCGCACCATATTCAAGGCCCAGTATTTTATCCATATCGTCGCCTTTAGCGGTGAGCATAATGATTGGGACATTGCTCTTTTCACGAATACGCTGGCAAACCTCAATGCCGTCAACCTTAGGAAGCATCACGTCCAACAGAATAATATCATATTGTCCTGCGGCAAACTTAGCCAGCGCCTCTTCACCGTCTGACGCTGAGTCCGTTTCATAATCGTCTTGCTCCAGAGAATATTTTAAACCCTTGACAATCAGGGGTTCATCATCCACAATTAGAATCTTTTTAGGCATACACATAACCTCCCTGCATCGATATTCTGGAGGAATTTATTTCGATATCATGTCATAGTTATTATAACCGAATGCCGCGTATATTTCAAGTAAAACGCCGAAAAATGTCAGAAATTTACACTTAAATCGACAAAAATCGACAATTATTACCCGTGTATTTCAAAGCTAGTATTACGTCGCATGGAAGAATCAAAATGTGGATACATTTCCGTTGGCAGAATTTTACCTACCCACTCTGTACAAAACGAAGCCTGAATGCTATAATCATATCATAACATGAGTCAATCATACGTAAAACGCATATGGAGGCGGAAATGAAACACCTTAGATTTGGCAGAATTGCGTGTCTTATGGCAATTCTGCCCATCTTATTATATATTTGCACCTTGCCATCCTTTGCCGCGCCGGAAGATTACAGCGATCAAGCACCTGCACTGCTTAATAGCACGCACCTGTATGGCAAAAACGCTATATGCATTGATCAGGAAACTGGCGATATATTATTCCAGAAAAATCCTCACACGCGTGTTTTCCCTGCGAGTACTACAAAGATTATGACGCTGCTTCTCGCGATTGAAAGCGGTTGGGATATGGATTTAACCGTACAGATTCCTGCGGAAGCTGCGAATGTTCCTGCCGATAGCTCGCTTGTTCCTGTTTATCGGGGAGAAACCATGTCGTTTCAAGATTTGTTGTACGGGATGATGCTGCATTCCGGCAATGATGCTGCCAATGCCGTTGCGGTATTGGTTTCTGGTTCCATTCCTGCTTTTGTTGAACGCATGAATGCGCGCGCGGAGGAGCTTGGATGTACGGAAACACATTTTGCCAATGCGCATGGCTATCAGGATGTTAACCATTATACTTCTGCGGCCGACCTTGCTATTATTACGCGTGAAGCAATGAAGCATGAAGAAATTCGCACGATTGCAAGCACGTATTCCT
>JAFUAR010000189.1 GCA_017460585.1 Clostridia bacterium | reverse complement strand
TCCACCCACAGGTTTTCCAACGGCGCAACCACCGTAAATGGCACTCTTGGCGCGTACACCGCAGCGCCCTGACTGGAAACCGTCAGTTCTACCTCCGCGCCGACCAGCACGCCCACGCCCGATGGAATATTCTGGTCGATCACTACCCCCGGAGCGGTATCCGGCGTATCTTCCTCGATCACCGCGCCTTCGGAAAGTCCTTCCGAGTGAATGAGCGCCAGCGCGCCCTCCAATTGCAACCCCGTTAAATCGGGCATAGAAATCACTCGACCGACCACGGTAAATACCACCGGCTGCTCCTTGTTCTGGTAACCGGGCTCCAGCGACTGCGCCAACACCTGACCGGTAGGCTGATCATCCGCCAAAATATATTCGAACTCGGCGCTTCCGCCGTTTTGCTGCATATATTCCTGCACCTGCTGCTCGGTTTGCCCCACGAAGCTGTCTAAATAATACCACTGGCTGCCCGCGCTCACCTTTAAGCCCACCAGAGCGCCTCCATCTACCCGCACGCCCTGCGCGACAGACTGTTCGTAAACCAGACCCGCTTCGTATTCTTCGTTATACCCCACCTCCACCGTGGCGATGAGATCGTTCTCTTCGAGCAGACGCACCGCCTCCTCGCGGCGCTTCCCGACCAGCTCCGGCACCACAATCTTGCCTTGAACGCCCAACAGATACCAGCCCGCCAGCACGATGAGCGACAGGACGATCAGGCTGCCGACCACCGCGACGATTCGCTTAACAAACCTGCGGTCCCTGCGCCGCACGCGTCCGGCGCGCTCCTTTTCCGGTTCCTGCGGTTCCGCCCCGCCTTCCTGCGGATATTTCACGAATCCGCCGCGGGGCGTCTTCACCGCCAAACGCAAATCCGCCGCCATTTCCGCAGCCGTCTGATAGCGCCGCGCCGGATCCTTGCACAGCGCGCGCATGACCACCTCGTCCAGCGCCTTGGACACGCCGTTTACGCTTTGGCGCAGGGATTTGGGCGGTTCCGTCATGTGCTTAATGGCAATGGCGACCGGCGTATCTCCATCAAACGGCACGTTGCCGGTAAGCATTTCGTACAACACCACGCCCACGGAATACAAATCGCTCTTTTCATCGGCCACCTCGCCGCGCGCCTGTTCGGGCGAAAAGTAGTGTACGCTGCCCAACGCCGCGGCGTTTTCCGTTTGCAGCTGCGTGGTCTGCGCAGTCTTCAAGCGGGCGATGCCAAAATCCGCCACCTTCACGCGCCCGTGCTTGTCGACCAGTATATTCTGCGGCTTGATATCGCGATGCACAATGCCGTTGCGGTGGGCGTGATCCACCGCCGCCAATATGCGTATCGCCATGGGAATAGCGCGATTCGGCTCGATGCGCCCCTTGTCGCGAATCATTTCCTTTAGAGTGCGACCATCTATGAATTCCATCACGATAAAGCGCAGGTCGCCATCGGTGCCCACATCGTACATATTGACGATATTATCGTGCGAAACCTTGCTGGCTGCCTCCGCCTCACGGCTAAAACGGCGCACAAACTCTTCGTCCTGCTCGTATTCCGGACGCAGAACCTTGATTGCCACCGTTTGCTTTTTAATTTTGTCGTAGCCGCGATATACAATTGCCATGCCGCCGGAGCCGACCTTGGCTTCAACGACGTAGCGACCCGACAGGATCCGTCCGATCATTCGGCGGCCTCCTCAAATACCACCGCCATTGCCGTAATGTTATCCGTTCCGCCGGCTTGGAGCGCGGCGTCCACCAGCATTTTAAGCCGTTCGGACCAATCGCCCTCCTGCTGCAGCAGGCGCAGCATTTCCTTTTCCTCCAGCTGAGAGCTCAGCCCATCCGTGCACAATAGGTATACGTCGCCCGGGCGAATGACCTGCGGATAGAGATCAATCTCCAACGCCCAGCCCGTACCCAACGCGCGGGTAATGTAATTTCGCTTGGGGTGTACGCGCGCCTCCTCCGGCGTAATCAAGCCGGAGCGCACCATTTCCTCCACCAAAGAATGATCGGTGGTCAGGCGTTCCAACGCGCCGTTCCTTAGCCGATAGGCGCGGCTATCGCCTACGTGCGCGATGTAAGCCGTACCCTCACGCACGCATAGCCCCGTAAAAGTGGTTCCCATGCCGTATTTTCCGGAATCGCGGCACGCTTCGGTAAATACCGCCTCGTTCGCCTGCCGTACCGCGCGCCGTATGGAAAACGCATCGCAGTGCGATTCGCGCATACGCTCGGCAAACGTGCGCACCGCGAGCTGGCTGGCGACTTCTCCGGCATTATGTCCGCCCATACCGTCCGCCACGGCGCAGAACTGTTCGTCGCCTTGGGGAAGATAATAGCTGTCCTCGTTGATCGGTCGAACTCGACCGATATCCGTTAAGGCATATACTTTCATGGGAAACCCTCTTTACCCGTTATATCGTTTGACCTTCCTGAAGCACTTTCCTTCTGAGCTGCCCGCAGGCGCCCTCGATATCCGCGCCCATCTCACGGCGCACCGTCGCGGAGATATGCCGCTTTTCCAGCCGTTTCAGGAACGCGGAAACATCCTGACGGCTCGGCGCTTCGAGCGAACGCTCCGGCACGTCGTTGAGCGGAATCAGATTGACGTGACACTGCAACCCGCGCAGGCGCGCGGCGAGCTCATCCGCGTGTTCCATGGCGCAATTTACGTTTCGAATGAGCGCGTACTCAAACACTACGCGTCGACCGGTTTCAGCGACGTATACGCGGCAGGCATCGAGCAGCTCGTTCATAGGGTAGGCGTTGGCAATGGGCATAATGCGCCTGCGAATATCGTCGTTTGGGGCATGGAGCGAAACCGAAAGCGTTACCGGCAGCCCCTCTTTGGCAAACGCGCGCATTTTGGGAACCAATCCGCAGGTGCTCAGCGATATATTGCGCAGGGATATATTCAAGCCCTCCGGCGCGTTGACCCGCCGAAGAAACGTTACCACCGAATCGTAGTTATCCAACGGCTCGCCGCTGCCCATCAGCACGATATTGTGGATTTTCCGCGTCTCGTCCTGCGCCTGTATGTGACGGTTCGCCGCCACTACCTGCCCCAGTATTTCGCCTACGGTGAGATTGCGAACGCGTCCTTCCAGCGTGGAAGCGCAGAACGCGCAACCCATACGGCAGCCCACCTGCGTAGATACGCACAGGGTATCTCCGTGGTGATAGCGCATGACTACACCCTCGATTAGGTTGCCATCCTCCAATACGTAAAGAAACTTTTCCGTTTCATCCAGCTTCGATTTGTACGCTTCCAATATGCGAACGGGGTTGCTCACCGCCATTTCGCTCATGCGGCTCCTCAGCGACCTTGAGAGGTTGGTCATCTCGTCGATATCCGCGCCGCGGTTCAGCCATTGACCAATCTGTTTTGCGCGAAATTTCCCTTCGCCCAGCTCCTCCACCACAAATCGCTCGAGCTCTGTTTGACTCATGCCCAGCAATTGTATACGACTCATGCGCGCCTCCCGCGCCGCATACGCGCTATGAAGAAGCCCTCCACACCGTCGCGGCTGGGCAGCAGCTGCAGCATACCTTCGGAACATTTGTCGCGCAGCGCTTCCGGCAGCCATTGCGTATCCACATCCGGTTCAAACTCGGGATGGTTTTGCAGGAAGGAACGCACCTGACGTTCGTTCTCCTCCGGAAGCAGGGTGCAGGTGGAATACACCAGCAAGCCGCCCGGCCGCACGCATTTGGAAGCGTTTTCCAGTATATCGCGCTGCACCGGCAAAAGACCTTCAATCTCCTCATCGGTAATGCGGAAGCGGATATCCGGCTTCTCGTTCATTACGCCCAGTCCGGAGCAAGGCGCGTCGATCAGCACCGCATCCATCATGCGCTCCATTCCGCTGTGGGGCACGCGCGCATCGTGCTCCGCGGGGCGCACATTTTCCAGCCAAAGCCTTCTGGCGGAAGCTCGAATCAGCTCTACGCGATGGGGATATACGTCCCACGCGAATACGCGCCCACTGCCCTGCAGACGCTCCGCCATTAAACAGGTCTTGCCGCCCGGCGCGGCGCACGCGTCCAATATCTGCATTCCACGGTGCGGCTCGACCGCCAGCGCGGCGAGCATAGAGCCCTCGCTCTGTATGGAAAACAGCCCCTTCGCGTATTCCCGCAGCGCGGCGGGATTGCCCGCGCCAGACACCACCAGAGAGCCGGGCACAAGCCCCGCCCGCACCTTCGCGCCCGACTGAATGAGCAGCGCTTCGAGCGCTTCCACAGTATAGCGTTCCTCGTTGGGACGCACGGTTACGGTGCGCTCCTCGGGCACATAGCTCAATATTTCCCGCGCCAGCGCGTCTCCATATGCCGCCGTTACTCGGCGCACCGCAGGCATCGCCACCGAGCAACTCACGGACATGAATTCTTCCGGTTCGCTCTGCGCATCCGGAAGGCGCAACGCATTATCGTCGCGCGCGCGAATCAGATTGCGCAGCACGCCGTTAACGAGCTTATCCAGCCGTCCGCGCTGCGCCGCGCGGACCTGCTTCACCGCCTCGTCCACCGCGGCGTGATCCGGCACGCGATCCATAAACAATATCTGCGCTGCGGCGATATGCAGTATATCCCATACCCGCGGTTCCGGACGTTCTTCCACCAGCCCGTCGAGCACGTAATTTAAATAGATGCGCTCTTCCAAGCAGGCATAAAACAGGCTCGCCGCCAAGCGACGATCCTCGGGCGACAGGCGGTAAAAGCTTAGCGCACGATCCAGTGCCTGCCCGGCATACGCCCGATCCTTGAGCACCGAACCCAGCGCGGAAAGCGCGGCGTCGCGGGCGGAACCAGTCCGCGTTGGCGCAGGTCTGCGCTCCGCGTTTGCTCCTGAGCGCGGCGCGCCTCGTCGGCCTTCTACGCGCGCAGGCGCCCTATTTTTGGAAAAATCGTCGTTGGGAGTCATTCGCGTTCCTCTCCTTCGCTTACCTCGCCCAGTTTCGTGCCGATGGGAATGTGTCTGCCCGCCAGAAACGCCTTTGCCTCCATGCGTTTCGCACCGGGCATTTGCAGCGTTTGTATCTCCACACTACCCGACCCGCAGGAGACGACCAGCCCCTCTTTCGCACTGGCGCGCAGCACAGTGCCCGGCAGCGCGTCCTCGCATAGATCGGAAGGCGCGGTCAAATGCACCTTCATGCGCCCAAGCGTCGTATCGGTATACGCGCCGGGCCACGGATTCAGCCCGCGCACCATGCAATCGATCTCATGCGCGGATCGCGTCCAATCGATTCGACCCATCTCTTTGCTGAGCAAGGGCTCGTAGGTGGCGAGCGATTCATCCTGCGGAATGGGCTTTAGCGCGCCGGTAAGTATGTCGTTTAGATTCTTTGCGAGCAGCTCCGCGCCGATTTGGCTAAGGCGCAGCGTCAGCGCGCCGGCGGTCTCTCGCGCGCCGATTTCCGTCTTGGCGGATACGTACATATCACCCGTATCGATGCCCTTTGCCGTTTGCATCAGCGTGACGCCCGCAACCGCGTCGCCCTGTATGATGCAGTAATTGATCGGCGCGGACCCGCGATGTTTGGGCAGCAGAGAGGCGTGCACATTCACCACGCCATGGGCGGGGATGGACAGCAGTTCTTCGGTCAATATCTGTCCGAAAGCGGCGGTAACCGCCACATCCGGCGCGAGCGCGCGCAGGGTTTCCACACCCTCCGCGCTGCGCAGGCGCTCAAACTGGAATACGGAACAACCGCGTTCCAGCGCGCGCTGCTTGACCGGACAGGCGACGAGCTTATGTCCCCTGCCCGCCGGACGATCCGGCTGTGTGAATACGCCAACCACATCAAACCCCGCGTCGATGAGCGCATCCAGAGAAGGTACGGCGAATTCCGGCGTACCCATGAATACCACTTTAGCCATGTGTTTCCCCCCGACGAGCTTTACTGCCCATCCTGCGCGGGCGCGCGATCCGTTACATCCTCGATCATCTTATCCGTGTACACAACGCCGTCCAAATGGTCGATCTCGTGGCACAGGCAGCGCGCGAGCAATCCCTCCGCCTCAATGCGAAGCGGTTCGCCATGTCGATCCTGCCCCACAACGGTCACCTTTTCCGGGCGCTCCACCGTACCCCTGCGATCTGGCACGGAAAGGCAGCCCTCCGCGTCCACCACGGAGCCGGATTGTTCCACAATTACGGGATTGATCAGCTCGATGAGTCCATGGTCATCCTCCACGTCGATCACGACTGCGCGTTTCAATATGCCCACCTGCGGCGCGGCGAGTCCCACGCCGTTGGCTTCATACATGGTCTCCGCCATATCGTCCAGCAGAGTGTGCAGACGGCGGTCAAACTTTTCCACCAGCCGCGCGTGCTTGCGCAGGATATCGTCCTCGCCCAAAACCACGATTTTACGAATTGCCATGATCATATCCCCCTTAAAACAGATTGGTCGGATTGACCTCCAGTTCCGCGCGCAGCTCGGGCGGCGCTTCGTTCGCCAAGCGCTGCATTTCGCAGGTCAGTCCCTCCAAATCTCCTCGAAAATACATTTTAAGAAACACCTGCCAGCGGGTCATCCCCCGCAGCAGCTTTACCGGCGCTTCCAGCGCGCGCATTTGCACTACATCGCGCCGCATACCGCCACGATCGATAAATACATCGAGCGCATCCGCCGCCCGCTGCGCCGCCTCCGCGACCGCCAGCGGGCTTTTCCCGCTGAACACGATGCGAGCAATGACGGTAAACGGCGGATACAGCGCCTTTCGGCGGTATTCGCTCTCCTTTAAATAGAAAGCGCGATAATCCTGCTTTGCCGCCAGTTGCACGCTGTAATGCTCCGGATCGTAGGTTTGAATGACGACCCTGCCGGGATCCTGCGCCCGTCCAGCGCGCCCCGCCACCTGTGTGAGCAGCTGAAACGTGCGCTCCGCGCTTCGATAATCGGGCAGATTGAGCGTAAGATCCGCGGCGATTACCCCAACCAGCGTCACATGGGGAAAATCGTGCCCCTTTGCGACCATTTGGGTGCCGATCAATACGTTTGCCTCGCCGGAGCGAAAGCGCGCAAGCAGCTTCTCGTGCGCGTCCTTCCCCTGAGTCGTATCCACATCTAGCCTGATGGGCAAAGCCGTCGGAAACAGGCGGCGCACTTCCTCTTCCACGCGCTGGGTACCCGCGCCGAAATACTTGATATAGCGGCTGCCGCAGGCGGGACACGCCTTGGGTACGGGCATTTCCCGCCCGCAATAGTGGCAACGCAGGCGCTCGTCCGTGCGGTGATA
>JAFUAR010000188.1 GCA_017460585.1 Clostridia bacterium | reverse complement strand
TTTGGGGGTGGCTGTGGCGGGGTATTCCATCCGCCGCCTCTTACTGTGTAGCCGTAGGCGGAACAGTAAGCCTCTTACGCCTTCCGCGCCTCCAGCCAGCGACGAACCGCTTCTACCACTTGCTCCAAATGGTAATCGTAGCAGTGGTTATCTCCTGGAATCAGCACCAGTTCGCAGCGGGCATAGCGCTTCGCCGTATCTATTCCGCACTGCACCGGCACCGCCTCGTCCGCGTCTCCGTGCACCAACAGCACATCGCCGGTAAAGCGGTCCACCGCTTCCTCCACGTGAATGGTCTGCGCCACGCGGGCATAGTTGCCCTTGAGCGCGCGTCCATCGTGCGCGACCAGCTTTTCCGGAATACGATCGGGATCAAAGCTCGTGCCCAATAGGTCGCCCTTGCGCGCCCCTTCCGGAATCATAGTCGCGGGAGAGAGCGGCATGAGCCCCTTAAGCGCGTCGTGCTTGAGCGCGCCCGCCAATATGGTGGTAAGCCCGCCCTGCGAATGTCCGCACAGGTATAGATCGGTCGCGAAGTCCAGCCCGCGCGCATAGTCGATCACGGTCAGGGCGTTGGTGAGCCACTTATACAGCGTGTGATCTTCAAACGCGCCGTCGCTGTGCCCATGCCCATACATATCCACGCGCAGCGCGGCAAAGCCCGCCTCGTTGATCGCCTCCGTCACGGCGATGATATGCCGCTCCTCCATGTGCCCCGTAAAACCGTGAATCACGATTACCAGCGGGCATTTCCCTGAAAAATCCTTCGGGTAGTCGAGCTTCGCGTTCAGCCGAATACCGTCGTCCATAATGGTAAACTGGTGCGTATTCATTTTTTCCCTCCTATATCGAATTCATTTAAAGCCATTATAGCACAATGCGACTCCCGCGGGCAATACCGCCATTTGGGGCGCATTGTTTTCTTTTTGTACATTCTTTTTTTACACAAAGAGTAATGGATAAACCTATTTGTATGCTATAATTCCAGCAAACTAAAGTATGGAAGGGAGATGTTTTCGCCCATGCGCAGATCGGCTTTGGGAAGTCGAACCGTATTGTTCTGCCTGCTGCTCGCCTGCGTAATGCTCGGCGTTTCCATCTTCGTTCCTCACGACTGCTGCGGCGATGGCTGCAGCGTATGCCTCACTATCTCCGCCGCAAGGGCGCTATTCCTTGAGGCCGGATTTGTTTGCGCCATTTTATTGCTTAGAGGAGTGCAGCCGCTGCGCGATGCAACGAATGTTTGCCGCGCCTGCTTTGCCGCGCTCACTCCCGTGACCCTTCGCGTCGTTATGCGCGATTGACCTGCTCTTTTACTTTATTTCATCCATACTCAATTGAATAAAACTGGAAAGGAACTGTGTATCATGATTCGCACGCAGAATTTATCCATTGCGTTCGAAGGAGGCACAGGTATTGCCTATACCGATTGTACCTTCGAAACGGGGCGAAGCTATGTGCTGCTCGGCGCGTCCGGCTGCGGCAAGTCTACGCTTTTAAATATGTTGGCGGGCGTTATTAGCCCCGCCACCGGCAGCGTAACCATTGACGACCGCGATATGACGAAACTCTCTCAGCGGGAAAAGGACGCCTACCGCATTGCGCATATAGGCTACATATTTCAAGATTTTAAGCTCATAGAAGAAATGACCGTAGCGGACAATATCGAGCTGCTGCGGCTGGAAAAGGTCGATACCTCCGGCATGGAGGATCTGCTAAAAACGCTTGGTCTGAGCGGCTTTAAGCGCAGAAGGATTAAAAGTCTATCCGGCGGTGAGAAGCAGCGCGTCGCCATTGCCCGCGCGCTGGTCAAGCGTCCGGACGTGATTTTGGCGGACGAGCCCACCGGAAACCTGAACTACGCCATTGGGCGCAGGGTGATGGAAGAGCTCATTGACGCGGCGGGCGGCAAGACGCTCGTGTGCGTGACCCATGACGACCGACTCGCCGAATTGTTCGACGAGGTGCTGGATATGAACCAGATTGCCAGCGCCATAGGGGGAGGTGAAGCGGATGTTTAAGTTCGCGCTTCGCAATATGGCGGTGCGCCGTACGCGCCTTCTGCTGGTGGTACTGTCCATTGTGATCTCCGCCGGAGTCGCGCTGCTATCCTTTAATATATCCCGTCAGGTGAGCGAAGGCATTGTATCCACCGCAGCGTATTACGATATGATCATCGGTCCCTCCGGCAGCGCCACGCAGCTCGCCATGAACACCATGTTCTTTACCGACGAACCGCTGGGCACCATCCCCTACGATTACGTAACCGAGCTGCAAAAAAGCGGGTTGACGAACGCCGTGGTGCCCTTCACCATGGGCGACAGCTACAACGGCTCCCGTATTGTGGGCACGGTACCGCTGTTTCTGGAGGATAAGCCGCTCAAAACGGGCGAAATGTTCTCCGAGGTGTACGAAGCGGTCATCGGCTCCGCAGTGGCTGAAAAGTACAATTTGAATATCGGCGACCAAATGGTGACCACCCATGGTCTTGGCACCTCGGGCAGCGAACACGCCGCCTCGCCCCTTATTGTAACCGGCATACTGCGCAAGACCGACACCGCCTACGACAACACGGTGTTCACCTCGTACCGCACGGTATGGGCAATTCACGGCTCCGAGGAGCACGAGGAAGAAGACGAAGACGAAGAGGAAGAGACCGAAGCCCACGAGGGCGAGGTATGCGCCATACTGGTAAAGAGCAAGGGCTTCAACGAATACTATCAGTTGAGCAACTACTACTCCGAAAACGCGCAGCTGCTGGTCATCAATCCCTCCACTGTGCTGCGCGAGGTATTGCAGCAGGTCGATTTGAGCGCACGCATTGTATACATACTCTGCGGCATTATACTGCTGATGAACATACTGGTCATATCGGTCATTACGCTGCTCAATCTATTCGATTCGCGCAAGGAAATTTCGCTCATGCGCTTAATCGGCATCAGCATGAAGCGCATCGCCCAGCTGTATCTCATTCAGAACGGCATCATCGGTTTGGTGAGCGTGGCGCTGGCCATGCTGCTAAGCCACCTGTGCCTCAAGCTCATGGGCAGCCTCGTCGCCAGTATGGGCATTGTGCTGAGCGTGTGGAATATATACCCCATGGAGTGGGGAATCGCGCTGCTGGTCTTCGCCATCAGCGTGCTGCCCACCATGATCTGCATACTGAGTATGTCGCGCAAGGACGGACTGGATTGATTCAAAAGGGGATCCCATCCGCGGGCGTAAGGCCGCCGCTCCGGATTCAATGGAAGGGTTTCGCGGCTCGATCCGAATAAAGGAGGATTACATGAGACATTTTTCCAAAACCCACGTTGTGGCGCTTGTATTGTTGCTGGCGTTGACCGCAGCGCTGCTCTCCGGCTGCGCGGGCGGCTCCAAAGGCGCTTCCGCCGAGCCGCAGACCCTTTCGTTCGCGGACGCGGTCAGCCTAGATAAAATTAAAAAGATGAACGGACAGACCGTGCAAATCATCGGCTACATGGCCACGCTCTCTCCCGTGAGCGGCAAGTACGTGTACCTGATGAATATGCCCTACCAGAGCTGCCCCTTCTGCGTACCCAATACTACCCAGCTTTCCAACACCATGGCGGTATACGCGCCGGAAGGCAAGACCTTTGATTACACCGATCAGGCGGTGCGCTTTACCGGCACCATGAAGCTGGGCGACTATTCCGATGAATACGGCTACCAGTACAATTACCGCATAGTAGACGCCACCTACGAAACCGTAGACCTGAGCGAGGTTTCCGAACGCTACGGTTTGTGGCAGAGCATAGCCTCGGACGGCATTGTGGGCGATATCAACTCCATGCTGGACTTCGAGCACTTCGTATCGCAATGGACGGAATACCAGAGCGGATATACCGACCCCGATACGGGCGAGGACGTGACCTTTATGCTCTACGCGGGCGACGTGCAGAACTTCCTCGAAAACGACGGACCCGCCGGTTACGCCTCCTATATGGCGGATGATTACTTCCCCGGGCTCATTCGCCGCGTGCGCGCCATCTCCGATACGGAGCTGGAGGACCTCGTGGGCATTATTGAAACCGCGCAGGGCAACGTGCAGCACGCGCTGCAGGAGCTGGACGACGGCAACTACGTGTACGACGAACCCAACGATAAGTTCATTCTGAACAACAACGACGAGCTCTACAACGCTTGGTACGACAACTATATCCAGTTCTCCGAATGGCTGGGAACGTGGGAAGTATAATAGAACCTGCATTGTGAAAGCTGCGGCGCCGTTCGCACGATCTCCAAGGATCGGTCGGGCGGCGCCGTTGCGTTTATAAAACAATAGAAGAAGCGCATACGGAAAAGCTCCGCAAAGCCTGCCCTTCATTTCCCGTATTGGAGCGGCGAATTCACATGGCATATGCATCACCCTGTCCCCTGTCTGCCACCTTTTGAGTTGTACAGAAACCGCAGAGCATCGCTTACTCGTTTCCAAAAGAACACGCGCGGGCGACCGAATCGGTTCACCCGCGCGTATGGTTTTGGAGCGCTTCAATATTTACTTGATCAATGTGAAGGAACGTATGACCGTCATCATGGTATTGGCCACGGTGGACATGGTCTTAATGAAGATGTCCAGCGCCACACCGACGACGTCCTTACGGGTATCGCCCACGGTATCGCCGGTGACCGCCGCCTTATGCGCAGCGGAGCCCTTGCCATGTCCCTTGAGCATACCGGTTTCGATGTACTTCTTGGCGTTGTCAAACGCGCCGCCGGAGTTGCCCATGAAGATGGCGCGCGGAATCGCGACCACGGTCGCACCAACCAGCAGACCGCCCACGAACTCTACGCCAAACAGGAAGCCGCCTACAATGGGAATCAGCAGCGCCAGCACGGAGGGCATCAGCATCTTCTTGAGCGCCTGACGGGCCGCCATTTCGATCATCTTATTGTAATCGGGGCGAACCTTGCCCTCAATCACGCCGGGGCGGGACATCTGCTTGTCGCCTTCATCCGCCATCAGCTTGGCGGACTCAATGGTATTATCGGTGAGCAACGCGGAGAAATACTCGATCAGCGCGCCGCCGATAATGCCGCCGGCAACTACAATGAAGCTTGCGAAATTCAGCACGGGCTCGATGGCATCGGAATAGGATCCTACATACGCCACGATGAGCGAAACGGTGGCGAACGCCGCGGAACCAATGGCAAAGCCCTTGCCGATGGCGGCGGTGGTATTGCCAACCGCATCCAGCTTATCGGTAATCTTGCGCACGTTTGCGGGCAGATGGCAGGATTCCGCCAGACCGCCGGCATTATCCGCAATGGGACCGAACGCGTCGATGGAGACCGTCGCGCCCACGAAGGAGAGCATACCCAGCGCCGCCAGCGCGATGCCGTAGGTACCGCAAATCTTACCGGAGATCAGCAGCGCAATGCCGATGATCAGCACCGGCAACAGGCAGGAGCGGGAGCCGATTGCGTCGCCCTTGGTAATAACGAACGCCTCGCCCTCGGTCGCCATTTCCGCCAGCTGCTGCGTGGGCTTGTGGTCTGTAGAGGTATAGTATTCGGTAATCACACCAATGGCGACGCCGCTGGCGATGCCGAGCACGGCGGAGATCCACGGAGAAGCCCAGCCGAGCACGAATTCATCGTACAAATTCACGCCTCGGAACTTAATGAGCGAGGCAAAGAAGCCGATCACCACGGTGAGACCCGCGGAAATATAAGTTGCCAAATCCAGCTCCTTCGCCGGATCATCGCCCATTTTGCGAATGGAAGCGTAGATCATGCCCAGCAGGCAGCCCAGCAGTCCGCCGCCCGCTAGCACTACGGGGAAAATGGTGGTCGCGCGGAAGGTCGCTTCGTCAATCAGAGAACCGGGCACTCCCTGCGCCTTCTTGTACAAGGTTGCAGCGATCATGATCGCCGCCGCCATGGTAGCCACAAAGCTTTCCAGCAGGTCGGAGCAGTTTCCGGCAATATCGTTCACGTTGTCGCCGATAAAGTCCGCGATGACGTTGGGCACGCGGCTGTCGTCCTCCGGCAGGTCATGGCGCAGCTTCGCCAGAATGTCTGAGGAGATATCCGCCGCCTTGGTGTAGTTGCCGCCCGCTACGCGGTTGAACATAGCCACCAGAGAGCAGCCCAGCGAATATGTGGTCATTCGCATTACGGTGGGGTTGCACTCCATTTTGGCCAGCAGACCGTGACCGGTCGCATCGGGGTTTACGCCGCCGAATACCAGCAGCACGCCCACAAAGCCCAGCATACCGAACGCCTGCACCGCGATACCGGAAATGCTGCCGCCGCACAGCGCAACCTTGACGGTTTCGCCGATGTTCAGCGTTTTGCGCGCCTGATTGGAGGTGCGAACGTTCGCGTAGGTCGCGGAGCGCATACCCAGTACGCAAACGACGGAGCTCATGCAGCCGCCCACCAGGAAGGTGATGCCGCTCGTTGCCTCGACAAACAGCGAGAATACCAGCGCAAGCAGCACCATTACAACGGAAATGGTCTTGTACTCGGTCTTCATGAAGGTCACTGCGCCGCTGCGAATGATCGCCGCCATTTCCACCATATCCGGCGTGCCCTCTTCCAGCTTCTTAATCTTAAAGAAGTTGTAGAACACGTAGGCGATGGCGAGCAGAATGACGCACAGCACGATGATGTAGGAACCCATTCGCTCAACCCCTTTTCGTAATTGGTCGTTGCTTCAATATAGCACCCGCGTTGATCGCGCATTGAACCGCTTCGCACCGACTGCCCCGACCGCGCTCCTTCAATCGCAGCCAATCGGAGGGAACGGTTCCGCCACGCGCGGGCAAAAGCCGCAATGAATCCATGGGAGATTTATTCGAAAACAAAACGAAAATCGCCCGTTTCTTCAAATAAATCCCCTTCTCCCTCATTTTATATTATATAAAAAGTTTTTATTGAAATCAATGGAGTTTGCACAACATTTAGCCATTTTTCACGCAGTTCACACATATTGAGCAATCCGCATAAAAGCTAACGGTTTTGTCATAGTTGCATTTTTATTGAAACGGCTTATAATGGTGTGAATCGCGAAGGGAGGCGCAGAAATCGAATACCATACGCTCCTTTCCATTCGCGGATCGGAGGTGAAATTCATGGCGAACAATTCGACCATGCTGCAATATTTTGAATGGTACCTGCCGGACGATGGGCTGCTGTGGCGGCGCGCAGGCGCGCAGGCAAAGGCAATACATGAAATGGGCGTGACGGACGTATGGCTGCCGCCCGCCTATAAGGGATGCTCCTCTGCGGATGTGGGCTACGGCGTATATGATTTATACGATTTGGGAGAGTTCGACCAGAAGGGCACCGTGCGCACCAAATACGGCACGCGAAAGGAATACCTAAACGCCGTTTCCTCGCTGCAAAGCGCGGGGGTACGCGTGTACGCAGATATCGTGCTCAACCACCGCATGGGCGGCGATGAGAAGGAGACGCTCACCGCGATTGAGGATTCCCAGACCGACCGCACGCAGTCCATTGGCGAGCCCTTCCCCATTGAGGCGTGGACGCGCTTTACCTTCCCCGTGCGAAACGGCAAGTACAGCAAATTTATATGGGACCACAGGGACTTTTCCGGTACGGATTTTGACGCAAGCACCGGCAGGAGCGGCATATTCCGCTTTGCCGGCAAGGAGTGGAACACCGAAACCGACCCAGAAAACGGCAATTTCGATTATCTGATGGGGGTGGATGTGGATACCTGCCGCGATGTAGTGCGGCGCGAAATCGTACGCTGGCTCAGGTGGTACGATCGCACGGCGCATCCGGACGGACTGCGGCTGGACGCCGTGAAGCACATTTCCTTTCAGGATATGAAAACCATGCTCGCCATGTTCCGCGAGCAAGCGGGGCGCAAGGTGCCCATGGTGGGCGAATACTGGAGCAGCGAACTGGAACGGCTCACGCATTATCTGGAACAGGTTGAGCACTGCATGAAGCTGTTCGACGCGCCGCTTCACTACCGTTTCTTCGAAGCGGCAAAGCAGCCGGAGCGCTTTTCCATGCGCGCGTTATTCGATCATACCTTGGTTTCCGCCGCGCCCAATGAAGCGGTCACTTTTGTGGATAATCACGATACGCAGCCCGGGCAGGCGCTGGAATCATTCATAGAGGCATGGTTTAAGCCGCTCGCCTACGCGGCGATTCTGCTGCGCGAGGGCGGTATGCCCTGCGTATTCTACGGCGATCTCTACGGCATTCCCTACAGCCGAATCGAACCGACTGCCGATTTGGAAAAGCTCATGCGCATTCGGCGCGATTATGCCTACGGCGCGCAAACGGACTATATGGACGACGACCACATTGTCGGCTGGACGCGCGCGGGCGACGCTCGCCACGTCCATTCGGGCGTTGCCGTGCTGCTTTCCAACGGGGGCGCGGGCTGCAAGCGTATGTATATGGGCGAGCGCTTCGCCTACGAGACCTTCTACGACCTGCTGGGCAGGTGCGTGGAGCCCGTAACCGTTGACGCGGAGGGCTGGGGAACATTCGGCGTACCCGCCGGCAGCGTCGCCGTTTGGGCAAACCGCGGCGCCTACGAGCGAATGATGATACAAGCATAAAACCGCGCGGGACTTTCTAAGAAGAAGGTCCCGCGCAGATTGGATTCCATTATTCCCACTCGATGCCCTTAAACTTGCGGAATGCATCCATGCTGATGCGAATGGACTCCATTTCCGGATAACGGGTGGCATCCTGCTCGAGGATGATATAGTCGGTATGCCCAGTGGCATTGCCCGCGTCGATAATGCCCTGAATATCCAACTGACCGGTGCCGATTTCAACGATCTCCAAACGATCTCCGCAGACCTCGGAAAATACGCTGTGATCAATGTAGCGATCCTGAACGCCCTCGAGCTGATTGATTTCGCCGGCAAAGTTCTTTTCCAAATCCTTTTGGTGAATCGCCAGCAGGCGGTCGGCGTAGCGGTGAATGTACTCAATGGGATCCTCGCCGCCGCGCACCACCCAGTACGTATCCAGCTCCAAACCGACATATTCGGGATCGGTATTTTCCATAATGATATCCAACACGCTCTTGCCATCCATCTGTTGGAACTCATGGAAGTGGTTGTGGTAGCAGAAGCGCAGACCGCCTTCGGTAATCTTTTTGCCCACACGGTTGTAGCTGTCGCAGTACTGAAGCACCTCGTCCTTATCGCGGAATACGTTCATAGGATTGACCAGCAGCTTCGCGCCAAGCACATTGTAGTAATCAATAATGGGACCGATGTTATCCTCGCGCATCGGGAAGATGTGTCCGGAAACGACCTGCGCGCCATACGCGTCCAGCTTCGCCTTGAATTCGTTCGCCGGAACGCCAAAGCCGCAGCCGCAGTCCTGATCCGCGCGATGGTTTGCCGTTTCAATATACTTATAGCCCGTCTTCGCGACCTGCTCGATGCAGGCGAGCGGATCCTTCGCCATTTCGTTCTTCACAGAAAACAGCTGGATGCCGACCTTCATGGACATGGAAAACACCTCCTGAATTGTGTATCGCTTTTTACAGGGAGCCGTATAGGGCAAATCCGCCCCATACGGCTCGATGGTTTCAATTAATCAAAGTAAATCGCCTTACCGGTCGCCGCAGATTCATAGATCGCCTCCAATATCTGCGTTACAACGATCGCCTGCTCCGGCAGCACCAGCGGATCGGTATCGTTAATCACGGCGTCCAGCCACTGGCGAGCTTCCAACACGCCGGGCGTGTCGAGCGTGCCGCCGAAGTAATCTACGCCGTTCGCCTCGAGATCGGGCTTGGTAATGACCATCTTATCATCCACAATGTAATTGAACTGCAAGCCGTCGTTCATGTCCGCGCCGCCATCCACGCCGCAGAGGGTGCACTTCGCCTGACGGTCGTCCAAGATATTGAGCGCCCAAGAGCTTTCCAGCACGATGACCGCGCCGTTTTTCATGGTAATGAAACCCATGGCGGAATCTTCCACGGTATACTTCTCGGTATCCCAATGACCCAGTATATTGCCCTGATTTTCCTGCTTGCCCAGCTTCTTGAAAGCGCAGCCCATTACGGAAGCGGGCTCGTAGTTGTTCATCTCCCACAAAGTCAGATCGAGCGCGTGGGTGCCGATATCGATCAGCGGACCGCCGCCCTGCTCGTACTCGTTGAGGAACACGCCCCAAGTGGGCACGCCCCTGCGGCGCATGGCGTGCGCCTTGGCGTAGTAAATTTCGCCCAGAGAAGGCATACGTCCCTTGAGGTACTGGCTGTCGGGGCGGAAGCGGTTCTGGTAGCCGATGGTCAGCTTCTTTCCGGTCTTTTTCGCGGTTTCAAGCATACGCTTGGCGTCCGCATAGGTCTTCGCCATGGGCTTTTCGCACATGACGTGCTTGCCCGCCTCCAGCGCGTCGCAGGTCAGCTCGCAGTGGGAACGGTTCGGGGTGAGCACGTGCACCACTTCAATCTCCGGATCCGCCAGCAGCTGCTTGTAGTCGGTATAAACCTTCGCATCGGGCGTGCCGTATTCCTTCGCCGCCCACTGCGCGCGCTCCTCGATAATATCGCAGAACGCGACCAGCTGAGCGCGGGGATCCTCCTTCAGGGAGGGCAGGTGCTTTTGCTTGGCGATGCCGCCGCAGCCGATAATACCGATTTTGACCGTTCTCATGGGTAATACTTCCTTTCTTGTATTAAATGAATTTCAAAGTGTAAGTAAAGAGCAAATCGTTTCCGCCAAATCGAACGCCATATTGCGCTATTGTATTAGCCCTTGACCGCGCCGACGGCAATGCCCTTGACGAAGTTGTTCTGCACAAACGGGTAAATGATCATGATGGGCAGCACGCCGGTGACGGCGATTGCCATGCGCACCGAAATGCTGGGGATGGCAGCCGTGCCCGCCAGCGCCGCAGAGAGCGATGAGTTGTTCTGCAGGAACTGAATGTCGTTCATCATGCGCGTCAGCAAATTCTGAATGGAATAATACTGCGGCTTCGTGATGAAGATCATACCGTTATACCAGTCGTTCCAGTAGGCGATTCCCACAAACAGCGCCACGGTGGCGATGATGGGACGGGACATGGGAATGATGATCTGCCAGTAAATGCGGAACTCGCCCGCGCCGTCGATCTGCGCCGATTCAATGACCGGCGTGGGTACGTTGGTCGCGAAGTATGTGCGCATGAGCAGCACATACCATGCGCTGACCAGCAAAATCGGAATGAGCAGCGCCCAATAGGTATTCTTGATGTTCAGATAGTTGGTGTACAGCAGGTAAGTGGGCACCAAACCGCCATTGAACAGCATGGTGAAGAATACAAAGAACGTGAAGCCCTTGCGCCCAGGCAGGTCTCTGCGAGAGAGCGGATACGCCAGCATGGACATAATGATGAGTCCCGCGAAGGTACCGATGATCGTGATCATGATCGTTACGCCATAGGCGTGTACGATTTGGTTGCCTTCCTTAAACAGGTAGGCGTACGCCTCTCCGCTCAGCTGCTTGGGAAAAATAGTATAGCCATAAATGGCCAAGGTATTTTCCTCGGTAATGGAGGAAATGATCAGCAGTATAAACGGGAATATGGCGAGGAAGCTGAACAGCGCCAGCACCACGTGCGCGACGATCTGGAAGATCCGATTGTCGTTGGATTGAATCATTCTAAACCGCCCCTTTCTTTAGAACAGCGCGTTCTCGGGGCTGACCTTGCGCACCACGAGGTTGCTGGTCAGCACCAATATGAAGCCCACCACAGACTGATACAGACCCGCCGCCGAGCTCATGCCTACATCGCCGGTCTTGAGCAGACCGCGGTACACATAGGTATCGATAACGTTGGTGGTCTTATACAGCGCGCCGGAATCCATGGGCACGTGGTAGAACAAGCCAAAGTCCGCGTAGAATATCTTGCCGATCATAATCAGCACCATCATAATGATGGTCGGCTTAATCAGGGGCAGCGTAATGTACTTGATCTGCTGCCATTTGCTCGCGCCCTCCAGCGACGCCGCCTCGTAGAATTCCTTATTGATGCCCAGAATGGAGCTCAGGTACAAAACGCACAAATAGCCCACGTTCTTCCAAGCGTTTACAAAGATCAATATGGGCGGCCACAGGCTCGCGTTCGTATACCAGCTCGGTCCCTGCTGACCAAAGATCGGCAGCACCGTGCGGTTCAAAAAGCCGCGATCATTGCTCAAAAACGCGAACACCAGATAGCTGATAATGACCATAGAAATGAGGTACGGCAGCAGCACGGCGCTCTGATAGAACTTCTTCGCCTTGAGCGCGGTCATGTCGTTCAGCAATATCGCGACCGTTACGCCCAGAAAGTTGTTCAAGGCGATAAATACTACGTTGTAGAGCACCGTATTGCGGGTAATGAGCAACGCGTCCGAGGTGGCGAACAGATAGCGGAAGTTGGCGAATCCAATCCAGTCGCTGCCCAAAATGCCCTTGCGGAAATTCAAATCCTTGAAGGCAATGATCAAACCCGCCATGGGAATATAGTTGTTGATGATCAGATAGATCACGCCCGGCAGCATCATCAGATACAGGGGCAAGTACTTCTTGAACTTGGCGCTTCTGGGGACGCTTGTCGTTTTCGCGGCGACCATTGCCATGCACTCCTTTATTCTGGATTGTGGCGTCCAGCTTGCGCCGGACGCCACGAATTGGAAGCTTCAGTTGGAAAATCAGCCCTGCTTCGTCGCCAGCCACTCGTCAAGCTGACGCTGCTTTTCTTCCACAACCTTGTCAATGCCCGCTGCGTGCAGCTTCTCGCGGAACTCGGGCAGCGCGGTGTCGGGATCGAGAACGCCCCACTCCAGACCGCAGCGGTACTCGTTCAGCACGTTGTTCAGCGCGGCGACTTCCGTCTTGACCGGCTCGGGATCCCAGCAGAAGCCGAAGGCGCAGGAGAAGATCGCGGTTTCGTTGAATTCCTTCAGGTCGTCCCACATGGTCAGCTCGTCGCCCACCCAAATGTGGCTCAGGAACTGGTTGCCCATGGCGAAGCCCATGTTCAGGTTGTAACCGGAGGTATCGGCGGTCACGCCTTCGGGGAAGTCGATGTGACCATCCTCGGTGAACGCGTAGTGCACGCCCTCGATGCCCCAGCAGAGCAGATTGACGATGCGCTCATCGGTGTACATCATGTTCAGGAACTGCATGGCCTTGTCGGGGTGATCGCAGTTGACGGGAATGTACCACTGGATCTGCTGCACGACGGAGGAATTGGTGTTGACCTCGACCATCGGCACGGACACTACGTCGCGCTGCACGGTCAGAGACTGCTTGGTATCAAAACCGGGCTTGATGTTGGAGGTGTTGGCGAACAGGCGGCCAGCGGTCATCTGGGGATTGGTGTTGTCCGAGGAGGTCATTACTTCCTCAGTCACGTAACCCTTCTGATACCACTCGTGGAAGTAGCGCACATACTGTTCGTATTCGTCGGTATCGAAATAGTTGACGACCACGGGCTCCTCGCCGTAGTTCATCAGCACGCCCAGCGTATCGCCCAGAGAGTCGTAGGTGCAAATGGTGTCCAGCAGCTTATCGCCGCCGTTGGCGCCGGATACGGGAATCATGCCGGGCTCGTTGTCCTTAATGATCTGGAACACTTCGCCCAAATCATCCAGCGTCTGAATGGAGGCTACGTCGATATCGTACTTCTCGCAGATATCCTTGAGCAGCACGAAGCCACGGGTCACCGCCAAATCGCGGTTCGTGGTAATGCCGTACTGGTGTCCGCCCGCCTTGCCGGCGTCCAGCCACTCGCGACCAACCGCTTCGATGATGCCCTGACCATACTCTTCCAGCAGGTCGTCCAGCTCGATGATCTGTCCCTTGGTGTAGAAGGGAAGCCAGTAGGTGCCCCAGCACATGAACAGGTCGAGCTGCTCGTTGCCGGAGAGGATCAGGTTGAGCTGCTCATGGTAATTGCCGTAGTTATCAATGATGGGATCGACCAGCTTAACGCCGATTTCGGGAATGGTGATCTCGTTGATGGCATCCAGCACCATTTGCAGGTCGCTGGGCACGCCGTTCAGGGAGAAGAAACCCATAACGATTTCGACGGGTTCCTCATCCGCGAGAGCCACCGTGGTCAGTCCGGTGCCGATGAGAGTCATCATCAGGCAGAGCAACAGGGCAAGTCCTTTCTTCATGGGAAAACCTCCTTCAATTTGATGATATCATTTTAGAAGATTTGATCAAACCGCTCCACTAATTTTGTGCCTGATTATTTGTCTTTTTGTGATGAATGTATTTTTTGCACAAGTGTCGAGCTCGAGCGAGCGCTTGAAGTATACCCAAAATGAGCGGCGCATTGGTCGCATAGAATTCCAATCCGTTTTTTGCGCAAATGACACATTTGATTGACACGTTCACCGCGTTATGATAAAATAATTACGATGATGTTATAGTCCGCATATGATGAATGGTATGGTGCTCATTCGGGTTCTGCATTTAATAAATACCCGCTATTTATTGACATTATTCATCAATCGTGCTATAATTCAATCGCTGATTCGCTCAGGGAGATTTCCCTGCGCGTACCCTTGGATTCCGCGCGGTCGCAAGCACCGCGACGGGCGCATATTCACTCCCATTATTGACCAAAGGAGGAATTTCCCATGCTTGATCCGACCATCTACAAGGATTGGCAAATCGCTGAAGAAGCGGAAAAGACGCTGCCTTCCGTGGAATTTTTCCGCGAGAAGCTGGGTCTTGAGAACGACGAGATCATTCCCTACGGCAAAACCCCGAAGCTGGACTTCATCAAGGTGATGAATCGCCTGAAGGATAAGCCCGACGGTAAGTTCATCGAGGTTACCGCCATTACGCCCACTCCCTTTGGCGAGGGCAAATCTACCGTAGCGCTGGGTCTGATCGAGGGCTTGGGCTATATCGGTAAGAATGCCGGCGGCGCGCTGCGTCAGCCCTCCGGTGGTCCGACCATGAACGTAAAGGGTACCGCGGCAGGCGGCGGCAACGCCCTGCTGATGCCCATGACCGAGTTCTCTCTGGGTCTGACCGGCGATATCAACGACATTATGAACGCCCACAATCTGGCGATGGTCGCGCTGAACGCCCGTATGCAGCATGAGCGCAACTACACCGATGAAGAAATGGCGAAGCACAACATGGGTCGCCGTTTGGACATCGACCCCAAGCGCATTGAGATGGGCTGGGTGCTGGACTTCTGCGCGCAGGGTCTGCGCAACATCATCATCGGCATTGGCGGCAATAAGGACGGCTTCCTGATGGAGAGCAAGTTCGGCATTGCCGTAGGTTCCGAGCTGATGGCCATTCTCGCCGTCGCGCGCGACCTGAAGGATCTGCGCGAGCGCATCGGCAAGATCGTTGTGGCGTACAGCCGCAGCGGCGAGCCTGTAACCTGCGAGGATTTGGAAGTTGCCGGCGCCATGACCGCTTGGATGCGCAACACCATCAATCCCACCATGTGCTACACCGTTGAGCACCAGCCCGTTTTGATTCACGCGGGTCCCTTCGCGAATATCGCGATTGGTCAGAGCTCCGTTATCGCGGACCGCATGGCGCTCAAGCTGTTCGACTATCACGTTACCGAATCCGGCTTCGCTGCGGATATCGGCTTCGAGAAGTTCTGGAACGTAAAGACCCGCCTGTCCGGTCTGACCCCGAACGTATCCGTAATCGTCGCGACCGTACGTGCGCTCAAGATGCACGGCGGCGGACCCAAGGTTTCGCCCGGTCGTCCCCTGCCCAAGGAGTACACCGAGGAGAACCTCGAGCTGGTCGAGAAGGGCTGCGAGAACCTGTTCCACCACGTGAACACCGTGCTCAAGTCCGGTATTGTTCCCGTAGTGTGCATCAACCAGTTCTACACCGACACCGACAACGAGATCGCGCTGATCAAGAAGCTGTGCGCGGATCGCGGCGTACGCTGCGCCCAGTCCAACCACTGGCGCTACGGCGGCGAGGGCGCGAAGGAGCTGGCGGAGGTCGTAGTAGAGGCCTGCGAGCAGAAGCCAGAAATCAAGTTCCTGTACGATTTGGATATGCCCCTGCGCGAGCGCGTAGAGCGCATTGCCAAGGAAGTATACGGTGCGGACGGCGTTGATTGGGCGCCTCTGGCGGTAGAAAAGGCGAAGCGCTTCGAGAGCGATCCGAAGTACGCCGATTACTGCACCATGATGGTAAAGACCCATCTGTCCCTGAGCCACGACCCGACCTTGAAGGGCGTACCGAAGGGCTGGCGTCTGCCCATCCGCGACATCTTGGAGTACGGCGGAGCGAAGTTCCTGTGCCCCATGGCCGGTACCATTTCCATGATGCCCGGCACCGCGTCGGATCCGGCGTATCGCCGCGTAGACGTGGACACCGAGACCGGCAAGGTTTCCGGACTGTTCTAATCTCAAGCATACATACTTATAAATATGGGTGGCAGCAATGTCACCCATATTTCAAATGAATAAAACCGCGAATCGCATTTGCGTGTATAAGGAGAACAAAACCCATGGCTGTAGATTTCACTCAGAATTCCTGTAGAGAATTTGTAACCGTGCTCGCTTCCAACGCGCCCGTACCGGGCGGCGGCGGCGCAGCTGCATTGGTGGGCGCCATCGGCACGGCGCTGGGCAACATGGTGGGTTCGCTCACCGTCGGCAAGAAGAAGTATGCCGATGTAGAGGCGGAGATCATCGCCCTCAAGGAAAAGTGCGACGCACTGCAGACCGAACTGCTGGATCAGGTACCCGCGGACGCGGAGGGCTTCGAGCCCCTCGCCAAGGCATACGGCATTCCCAAGGACGATCCAAACCGCGACAAGGTATTGGAAGAGGCGACCATAGTGGCCTGCAAAGTACCCATGCGCATTATGGAGCTGTGCTGCGAATCCATTGACGCCATTCAGGTATTCGCCGCAAAGGGCTCCCGCTTGGCGGTTTCGGACGCGGGCTGCGGCGCGGTATGCTGCAAAGCCGCCCTGCAGAGCGCTTCTTTGAATGTATTCATCAACACCAAGAGCCTGAAAAACCGCGAACTGGCGCAGGAGCTCAACGACAAGGCGAACGCCATGCTGGATAAGTATTGCGCGCTGGCGGATGAGATCTTTAGCGGCGTACGCGCCAATTTCTTCTAATAATATCAATATAGCAATCCGAAACGGAGGAGATCACCATGGCAAAGCAATTGCTGGGTAAGGAAGTGACCGCTGCGCTGAACGCGAAGCTGCAGGCGCAGGTAGAGGAATTGAAGGCGAAGGGCATTACCCCCAAGCTGGGCATTGTGCGCTGCGGCGAAAACCCCAGCGACCTGTCCTATGAAAAGGGCGCGACCAGCCGCGCCGAGCTGATCGGCGTAGAGGTGGAAAAATTCGTATTGCCCGAGGACGTGACCAAAGAAGCGCTGATTGATCAAATTAAGGCGATCAACGCCGACGACAGCATTCACGGCGTGCTGATGTTCCGCCCCCTGCCCAAGCATCTCAAAGCAGATCAGGACGAAATTTGCAATACGCTCGATCCCGCCAAGGATGTTGACTGCATGACCGACCTGAGCAACGCCGGCGTATTTGAAGGACGCAAGGATCTGGGCTTCCCGCCCTGCACCCCGCAGGCCTGCATGGAGATTCTGGACTATTACGGAATTGACTGCAAGGGCAAGAAGGCGGTCGTGATTGGACGCTCGCTGGTGGTCGGCAAGCCCGCGGCAATGATGCTGATGGGAAAGAACGCCACCGTGACCGTGTGCCACACCCGCACCGTGGATGTGCCCAGCGTTGCCCGTGAGGCGGACATTCTGGTATCTTCCGCGGGCGTGCTCAAGTCCCTTACCAAGGACTATGTGCGCCCCGGACAGGTCGTAATCGACGTATCCATCAATTGGGATCCGGAAAAGATCAACAGCAAGGGCGGCAAGGGCGCGATTGCAGGCGACGCGGTATTTGAGGAAGTAGAACCCATTGTGGATACCATTACCCCCGTTCCCGGCGGCGTGGGCTCCGTGACCACCTCCGTACTGATTGGACACGTGGTCGAAGCCGCGCAGCGCAAGGCGGCGAAGTAAGGTTCGCAAATACGATTCACGCGTTCATAGCGCGCTTCCCGCGCCGTGAACGCGTTTTCCCCTAAGGCAAGCATATTGTCTACCCATATGGAGGTATTTCCATGAGCACGGATTGGAAAAAAGATTCAAGCGCAGTGCTTCGGCTGGTGCTGTGCGCATTTACGCTTGCGTTTTACATTGGCGCGCTGCTCGCGCCGGATCTTCCGGAAATATTCAGCGGTCTGGGGCGCATTGTAACGCTGCCGGCGCAGCTGACTAAGGATTATTTCAAGCCGGAGCTCGGAAGCATCTCCGGAACCATGCTGAACGCGGGACTGGTGGGCACGGTATGCTGTCTGCTAATGTTCCTTCCCGAAGCAAAGGTCACCGGCGCCACTGTAATCGCCTATTTTCTTACCACGGGGTTCTGCTCCTACGGCATGAACATACTCAATATCCTGCCGCTCATGTTCGGCGTATTTGTATATTCGCTGATCAAGGGACAGTCCTTTGGCAAGAACGCCAATTTCGCCATGTTCGCCACCGCGGTATCCCCGCTCATCAGCGAAGTGCTGTTTCGCTATCCCACCGGCGAAGTACACGGGGTTACGCCGCTGGGCATTGTGCTGGCAATTCTTATTGGCATTATTGTAGGCTGTTCCATGCCCGCGCTGTGCGCGCACGCCCCCGCCTTCCACAAGGGATACGACCTATACAACGCCGGTCCCGCGGCTGGTTTCCTGTGCTTTATGATATTTGCCGTAATGCACAAGGCTTTGGGCATTGATTCGCCCGCCATCGGCGCGGATCTCGGTTCGGGCGACTGGGCGTTCGTGAATATATTCTGCATCGTTTGCTTCGCGCTTTGTATTGTCGCCGGATTTGTGCTAAACGGCAACAGCTTCAAGGGCTACGGCAAGCTGTTTATGGATTCCGGTTACAAGGTGGATTTCGCCGCCAAATACGGCATCGGTCCCTGCGTCATCAATATCGGCGTATACGGGCTGTTCATTCTGGCGTATTACAACCTGATTGGCGCCACGTTTACCGGTCCCACCATGGGCGCGGTATTCTGTATGCTGGCATGCTGCGCCATCGGCGCCACGCCGCTCAACGTGCTGCCGATCATGATCGGCTACTTCATCGGTTCGCGCTTCGGCGCTTCCGCCATCAACGCGCAGGCAATCATAGTCGGGCTGTGCTTCGCCAGCGGTTTGGCGCCCATTTCGGGCGAATACGGTCCCATCGCCGGAATCATTGCGGGATTGCTGCACTATTGCATCGTCACCAGCGTACCCGCCATTCACGGCGGCTTCAACCTGTATAACGGCGGCTTTACCGCAGGGTTGGTATGCTTCGTATTCATCCCCATACTGGAAAGCTACGCAAAAACGCGCACGCAGCGCAAGGCGGCGAAATAAGCGCGCATACATAAAGGGAGCTGCTTCACCATACAACAATGAAGCAGCTCCTTTGCTTTTATCCCCCTACTGCGCTTCCAGTATTTCGCCCGTGGCGTTGACCTCATGGTAGAGTCCTGCGTTGGATACGGGCTCGTTTCCGGCGTACAGGTGCGAGGTATCGCCAACTTGCATCGCCTTGAAAAACACCTCGCCTTGAATGCGCTCCTCAGTCACCAGCGTGGTCACGCTGCTGGCGGGCATGAAGAAGCACTGCCACATGACCACCGGCGAAATGCCCAACAGGTGTGAGAGCATGACCATGCCGATGCCAAAGTGGCAAAACAGCACGATGGTTCTGTCGGTATTCTCCTTGCAGCGATACAGCGCGCCGCAGCGTTCATAGCCGTACTGCCGCAAAAGCGCATCCAAACCCTCGATCGTCTCATCGTAAATTTCGTTCACGTTGCCGGCGCGATAGAGCGCATGGTCGCGCCACGCCTCTCGATCGTATAGGTCGGGCTGCCTCGTCCAATACTGCGGAGACAGGTTCCATGGAATTCGATCTTCCCCTTTCGTCGGGCTTAAAAATCGGCCGCGAAATTCGGCGAGCCAAGGCAGCACCTGCGCCTCTCGTCCCACGCGCCGAAGCGTAGGCGCGGCGGTATCCTTGGCGCGCCCCAGCGGGGATACGTAGTATGCCTCCGCCGGAATCTTTTCCATGCGTTTTGCCAACAGCTCCGCCTCGCGCCAGCCTTTTTCAGTGAGCGAATCGATGGAATAATCCGGCTCGCCATGGCGAATAATGAGTATTTTCACAATCTATCCACCCCTCCAATGGCGTTCAATCCATGAAAATTACGAACCCTGCTGCATGGAAGGAGATTCGAGCTGAATCTCTCGGCGGATTGTGCATTCCAGCTTTGATTCAATCTACCAAAGGGAATGAGCATCCTTACGGATACCGCCCCATCGGGAAAACGATCCGTCCAAGGCTCATGGCATTGCCGATCGATCCCGTCTTCCAGCCGCGCCGGTTCGGTTGATGCTATTGTACATCAGCCAACGCGGTTTGTCCATCCCCCGCTCATTTTGCGTTTGCACTGCCCAACCGTTTGCTGGCGGAACGCGTTTCGCAATGAACGGCGCGTTGCTTCACACGATCGGCAAATCGAATACCCGCTTCGTGTGCGCTTTGCAGATCATTCTGAAAATGCGCATTATGGTATTTGACCTTTTCGGCGTACCATTCCGCCGGAAAGTGATACTTTTCCGGATTTTTCCAGTGCAGCGTGTTATATGCACACACCTGCTCCGGCTCTGTATTAAAGACA
>JAFUAR010000016.1 GCA_017460585.1 Clostridia bacterium | reverse complement strand
GGCTTTGCCGACTGTCCCGATCGATTCAAAGAATCGATCGGGACACCGCCGAATTGAAAATTCGAGCGCCGCGCCTCGTGACGGGGGACGGTGTCCCCCGTCCACAACCTGTGAAGCCGTAGGCGGAACAGTAACAGGCGATGCGCCAAAAAGCGTTCATCGCCTCCCAATCGTTATTGCACCTTGACCTCAGGGTTCTTCTCGCCGAAGCGCTCGGTGAGCGCCGCGCAAATTTCCGCTCTCGGTTTTCCCTGCCGCTCCATATGCTTTAGGCACTTATACGCCTGAAACAGCGTGGAGGGACCAATTTCCGAGCTGAAATAACCAATGCCCTGATTCCACGCCAACAGCTCAAACACATCGTCCAGCGCCGCCGAATCCAGCCCGTGAATATACGCTTTAACCAGCTCGCGCGTCGCCTGACGCATTCTGCCCGCACCCACGGCGTTGGTCAGGGAGAGCAGCAGCCGAAGCTCGTAGGGCAAATGGCGCTTTGCGTCGTTCCACGTCAAATTCCAGAACTGCACGCCAATCTGCCCCAGCTCCTCGTCGATAATCGGCAGGTTGGTCAGCGCCGCCGGTCGCATGGGAATATCGCCCTTCTCCTCACGCACCTCCGCGCGATAGAAATGGGCGCGATATTCGTTTTCACCCGCGCGCTCGGTCACGTGCTCAAAGCCCAGCTGCTCCATAACCTCGTAGAGCGGCAGCGGGTCGAAGCTCTGCACCACGGTGAGCCCCTCGCCCTTGCGCAAGCCCTTTGCGCGCTGCTTGAGCTGCGGGAAGAAGTTGCCCGCCACGCCGCGCACATCCATTTCCGGAAAGCGCTCGATCTGATCGTTCCAATCTGTTTGTTTCATCCATCCGCCCATCCTTTCACACTGCATTTCTTTGGAAGACACACTGAGTATATCCCCTTTTTCTAAATTTGTATGTTGGAAAAACAACATAACAATCGCAGGATGGAGCGTTTTTTGAACCGATGCAATTGAATGAACCAATAGGGAGAAGCTTATGAAAATAGCGATGGCACAAATGCGCGTATCCCCGCGCATGGAGGAAAACTACCGCCGCACGCTGGAGTGGATGGAAGCCGCCGCGCGGCAGGGCGCGGATCTGATCTGTTTTCCGGAAATTCAGCTCTCGCCCTTCTTTCCCCAGTACGAGGGGCGCGACGCGAGCCGTTTTCTCATTTCGCTGGAGCACCAATATGTGCAAGGCATTCGGGAAGCCTGCGCGCGCCTGCGCCTATTCGCCGCGCCGAACTTCTACGTGCGGGAAAACGGCAGGGCGTACGATATGAGCCTACTCATTGGCGACGACGGAGCGCTCATCGGCACCCAGAAAATGGTGCATATCGCTCAGTGCGAGCGCTTCTACGAGCGGGATTATTACGCGCCCTCCGAAGAGGGCTTTCGCGTATGGGACACCAAGCTTGGGAAAATAGGCATTGTGGTATGCTTCGACCGGCATTATCCGGAAAGCGTGCGCACGGAAGCGCTGCGCGGCGCGGAGCTCATATTAATTCCAACGGCAAATACCACGAGCGAGCCCGAAGCGCTGTTTCAATGGGAAATTCGGGTGCAGGCGTTCCAAAACAGCGTAAATATCGCCATGTGCAATCGCGTAGGGATGGAGGGCGACATGGAGTTTTGCGGTCAATCCATCGTCGCCGACTACGAGGGCAACGAAGTTGCGCTCGCGGGAAACGGCGAGGAGCTGTGCTTTGCTGAACTTCATCTCCCGTTGGCAGCCGCCGTGAGGCGAAGCAAGCCCTATACCAGCCTTCGGCGCAGCGAGCTGTATGAGTAATCCCGCGCCAATGCGTCTCATGTTCATTACGACCGATCCAATTGCAGTATGCTTCGCATTTTCTCAACGCAAACGAGGCGCTTCCCGATATTGCGGAAGCGCCTCGTTGATATATGCCAATCAGTCGCTGAACAGCGGCGTGGAGAGGTAGCGGTCGCCAGTATCCGGCAGCAGTACTACAATGGTCTTGCCCTCGTTCTCCGGACGCTTCGCCAGCTCAATCGCCGCCCAAGTCGCCGCGCCGGAGGAGATGCCGACCAGCACGCCCTCCTGCTTGCCGATCGCCTTGCCCGTGGCGAAGGCGTCTTCATTGGTCACGGTGATGATTTCATCGTAAATATTGGTATCCAGCACCTTCGGCACAAAGCCCGCGCCGATGCCCTGAATTTTATGCGCTCCGGCAACGCCCGTAGAGAGCACCGCCGAGGAAGCGGGTTCCACCGCGACCACGCGCACATCGGGCTTCAACGACTTGAGGTACTGACCTACGCCGGTAATGGTGCCGCCCGTGCCTACGCCCGCAACGAATATGTCGACTTCGCCGTCGGTATCGCGGTAGATCTCCGGACCGGTCGTGGCATAGTGAATTTGCGGATTGGCGGGGTTATCGAACTGCGCGGGGATAAAGCTGTTTTCAATTTCCTGCGCGAGCTGGTTCGCCTTCTCAATGGCGCCCTTCATGCCCTTGCTGCCTTCGGTGAGCACGAGCTCCGCGCCGTACGCCTTCATCAGCTGCCTGCGCTCTACCGACATGGTTTCCGGCATAACGATAATCAGCCGGTAGCCGCGCGCCGCCGCGACCGCCGCAAGACCAATGCCCGTATTGCCCGAGGTGGGCTCGATCAGGGTCGCCCCCGCCTTGAGCGCGCCGCGCTTCTCCGCGTCGTCGATCATCGCCTTAGCGATACGGTCCTTCACGCTGCCCGCGGGATTGAAGTACTCCAGCTTTGCCACGATGCGCGCCTTCAAGCCGTACGATTCCTCAATGTGCTTCAGCTCCAATAACGGGGTTCCCCCGATGAGTTGGTCTGCGCTGGTATGAATATTCGCCATAATCATTCTCCTTCCAAATTGCTTCGTTCCAATTCCGCGTATTTACACCGCGTTAACGATAATTGGATTATAGACCATTATTCCTATTATGTCAATAGGAATAAGTGTATTTGTAAAACTTTTTTGGATTTGCTTGACATATGAATAGAGCGGGTCTATAATGCCTAGTAAACAGATGGTATTACAGGAGAATGAAATTCATGAAACAGCGCGTCCGTCTTTCCCGCCCCGCGAGCCGTTGGGCACAGAGGGGTACGTATGCCTGTTGCGCGTGTTGTTGTACATTGGTTCGGCAGTGCGCATAAGAAAGAGTTTCTCCCCACCCCAAGTTCGAAAGACCGCGCCCGCCGTGAAGTTTCCCTTCCATGGCGGGCGCTTTTTAGTGATGAAGGAGGCAGCGTTATGCATCAGTTTGACAAGCCCGAAACCGTTTTGATCCACGGCGGCATATTCGGCGATCCGCTCACCCGTTCGGTCAACGTTCCCATTTACCAGACCTCCACATTCCAGCAGACAGCGCTGGAGGGGCACCCGCAGTGGGAATACGCCCGCACTGGCAACCCCACCCGCGCCGCGCTGGAGGCGCTGATTGCCGAGCTGGAGGGCGGCACGGCGGGCTTTGCCTTCGGCTCCGGCATGGCGGCGATTACCGCGGTGCTGCAGCTGTTTCAATCCGGCGACCGAATATTGATCTCCACCAACGTTTACGGCGGCACCTATCGCGTGCTGAACAAGGTGTTCAACGCCTTCGGTCTATCCAGCGAAATGATTGATATGTCCAGCGCGGAGAGCATTGAATCGCGCATTACGCCCGATACGCGCGCCATACTGCTGGAAAGCCCCGCCAACCCGCTGATGACGGTTACCGATATTGCGCTGGTGGCAAACGTGGCGAAGGCGCACGGCATACTGACCATTGTGGACAACACGTTTATGACCCCCTACCTGCAAAAGCCATTGGAGCTGGGCGCGGACATCGTGGTGCACAGCGCCACCAAATACTTAGGCGGACACAGCGATTTGGTCGCGGGACTGGCGGTCACCAAGGACGCCGCGCTGGCGGAGCGCCTCGCCTTTATTCAAAACGCGACCGGCGGCGTGCTGGGACCCTTTGATTCGTTCCTGCTGATCCGGGGCATTAAGACGCTGGCGGTGCGCATGGATCGCCACGTGGAAAATGCCGAACGCATCGCCCGCTGGCTCGGCAAGCACCCCGCAATAAAGCACATATACTACCCCGGGCTCGAAGGCGCGCAGGGCTACGATATACAAAAGCGGCAGGCGAAGAACGGCGGCGCGATGATCTCGTTCGAGCTGCAGCCGGAATACGATACGCGCGAATTCTTTAAGGCGCTCAAGCTGGTTTCTTTGGCGGAAAGTCTGGGCGGCGTGGAATCGCTCGCCTGCCACCCCGCCACCATGACCCACGCCTCCATTCCCAAGAATGTGCGCGAGCGCGTGGGCATTACCGATTCGCTCATTCGCCTGTCCGTGGGCATTGAGCACGCGGAGGATCTCATCGCGGACGTGGAACAAGCCATTGAGGCGAGCAAACGCTGAGGAGGGGGATTTTGCAATGGCGCTGTATTCATCCATGCACGCATTGATCGGCAACACGCCGCTGGTGCAATTGAACGCGCAGGAATTGCCTGAAGGGGTCAGGCTGTACGCCAAGCTGGAGCTGATGAATCCGGCGGGCAGCGTGAAGGACCGTATCGGCAAATATATGCTGGAAGACGCGGAGCGCAGGGGATTGCTCCAGCCCGGCAGCACCATAGTGGAGGCGACCGCGGGCAACACCGGCTTGGGCGTGGCGTTCGCCGCGCTGAACCGGGGCTACCATGTTATATTCGTGGTGCCCACCAAGTTCAGTCAGGAAAAGCAAACGCTCATGCGCGCGTTTGGGGCGGAGATCATCAACACCCCGCGCGAGGATGGAATGCTCGGCGCGCAGGCGAAGGCGGATGAGCTGCGCGCATCTATTCCCAACGCGGTCACGCTGGGGCAGTTCCACAACCCCGCCAACCCGCTGGCCCATTACGAGACCACCGGACCCGAGATTTGGAACGATCTAAACGGACAGATTGACGCTCTGGTGGCGGGCGCGGGCAGCGGCGGCACGTATTCGGGTATTGTGCGCTACCTCAAAGAGCAAAACCCCTCCATATTGGGCGTGCTCGCGGACCCCGTGGGCTCTACCATGGGCGGCGGCGAACACGGCGATTACAACATAGAGGGCATTGGCAACGACTTTATTCCCGATACCATGGATATGTCTTTGGTCGACCGCGTGATTAAAATTACAGATAACGAGGCGCTGGAAAACGTGCGCCTGCTGGCGGCGAACGAAGGAATACTGGCGGGCTCCTCCTCCGGCGGCGCGCTAGCGGCGGCGAAGAAGCTGATCGCTTCCGGCGCCAAGGGCAACATCGTGGTCGTATTCCCCGACCGTGGCGACCGCTATTTCAGCAAGGGCATTTACGAATAGCGCGAAGGGACCGATTGGAAGCAAAGTACCGAAACAGCCGGAGGCGATCATCATCGACGCCTCCGGCTGTTCATATGCTCAAATTGGGCTTGCCCCTTTATTCTATGCCCGAAGGCACCGTGCTCAGGTCGTAATCCCGGTTGTCCATCACGCCGTGGATATACGGGAATTTGGCGATCTTTGCGCGCAGGTTCTTAATGCGCTTGCCATAGTCGCCCCACTGAACCAATACTTCCTTGCCCTTTTCAATCTTGTCCACATCAATAATGGCATGAGAAATCATGGTATGGAAGTGCGAGCTGTAGGTCGGGTCGGCGGAAATGCCGATGACGTTGCCTTCCCCATCGATCACATAATCCTGATGTCCGCCCGCGGGCTGGGGGTCGGCGCAGGGCATATCCATATATTTATAAGGCGCGTCGGTGAATTGAGAGTGGTATACATCCGCCAAATCCTCCACGTTGAATTCCAGCGTCACCAGCTTGCGCTTCGGATTGGTCATTTCCGCTTCAAGCGCCTCACGTCCCACAAAATCGTGGTCAAACTTCGCCATCCACGCCCAATCGCATTCCGCCACACTGCGGAAACGCGCGCGCAAATCGCTAGGATCGACGCTGCCCTTGCAAATCAGGTCGAAGGGCGCGGAGGCGCAGAAATCGGGGTACTGATACAGGGACGATTCGAAGTTCACGGTAATCTGGGCAAACCCGCCAAAGGTATGGTTCACCGTGTAGTCCTTCCAGCCCATGCGCTTCATGCCCATCGGCTTGCCGGTTTGGTAAATCGCATCGTACACCGCGGGTCCAAACTGCGCGTCGCCGTGCACCTCGTATGCCAGCGTGCCGCTCATGCCGATGCGGCAAATTTCCAGCTCCGCGTCAATTTCTGGAATACGAATGGGCTTGAAATCCAAAAAGCGCACATCCCGCAGGCTCGTTCCGGTCACCTTTTCCAGAATGGTCAGCGAAAGCGGACCGGACATTTGGAATATGAAAATGGGCTTAGTGATGTATTCGCAATTGTACTTACCGGTTTGCAGCCCCTGAATGTAGGGCACGCTGCAGCCCGCGGTGGTGCGGAAGGTATCCTCCGCGTCCTTAAAGAACAGCGCGTGGTTGGCCACCAGTCCGTCCGGCGTCAGCGCCACCAAATGCTTGCAGCGACCCGCGCCCCACTTGTATACATTATTGATGCTGTAATCGGAGAGCAGCTTCGCGGCATCGGGACCCTTAAAGGTCTCCTGCAAGCCGGAAAGACCCGCGTGGATGTAGGAGCTCGTAAAATAGCTCTCGCCCACCTCGTACCACGGATCGCCTTCCCAAGTAATGTGCTTGAGCATAATGCTGCCGTACTGGTATACATCGGAATACGCCGGTTCCACATCCAAATGGGGATTGTTCAAATTCACCTTTACGCTCATGAAGATGCCTCGCTTTCTAGTTGCGCTTTGAAGCCCGATCGCTTCGACTGATTTCATTATAAGCGGGTCATTTTCAAAAGTGAAATACCGTTTTGTCCAACCTTATTCCATTTTGACATAAGGGCATTATGAATAGCACGCCTTAATCGCGCTGCACAGCATATGAACGGCGGGATTGTTTCGATCCGCGCGCCAAACCAAGCTAATATCGCTTTGCAGCATTTCCGGCATGGGAATGCAGGTGGTATCGCCCGCGTAAGCGGTGGGATTCGCCATGGGAGAAATATAGACCGCGCCCGTTTCGCCCAACAGCCATGAAACCTCGTCGAAATTATCGATGGGCAGCACGTTGGCAATCCGCACCCCGTTTTGTTGAAACGCCTCCATAAGCGGTTTTTCGCAATGGCATATTTCCAATTGCTCTCTGGGATAGAGCAGCGCCTGCCCATCCAGATCGCCAATTTGGATATTGTCCCGCCCCGCCAAGGCATGGCTATGATCTACGATCAGCCAATAGGGAATGCGCAAAAACGGCATATACCGTATATCGCCGCGTTCGCAGCCGTTCGCGCCGTAGATCATCGCCGCGTCAATTTTCCCATCCAACAAATCCCGTTCCAGCTGCGCGGGCTGGTAGGAATGCAGGTTGAGCTTTACGTTGGGGTAGCGCTTGCGCATGACCTCGCGAATTTTCGCCACGTAATAATCCCGATCGTAGTAAAGAAACCCGAGGTGCAATTCCCCCTGCTGCGCCGCTTCCAGCCTAGAAAGCGCATCCAGCGTATTGGCATAATGATCGAGCAGCTTCTGAAATTCCTGCTGCGCAATCCTTCCCGCCGGCGTCAATTCAAAGGAATTGCGGGTGCGGCGAATGAGCTTTACTCCGATCTCCTCCTCGAGCTGCGCCATATGGCGGCTCAGCACGGGCTGCGCGATATACAGCTCCTCGGCGGCGCGGGTAAAATTCTTTGTATCGGCAAGCTTCACAAATTCGCGCATCAAACTGAATTTCACCGGCAATTCCTCCCCCACACGAATCTCGAACTTCGCCGCTTCGGCGATCCGTTTCTCACTTGATTATAGCAATATTCAGTATGCGTGTCAAAAGAAGCTTCCAACTCCGCATATCGGGTTGATGCAACAATTATTGTTGAAACGCACCGCTCGCGCGTAGTATAATGGTTTGGAACAAAATGCCGACCAATACAAACCACTCATTGTCCATTAGGAGGCGCGTTATGCGAAAAATACTGATCGTCATCGATATGCAGAACGACTTTATTGACGGCGCGCTGGGCACGAAGGAAGCGGAAGCCATCGTGCCCAACGTGCTTGCAAAAATTCGCGAATACGACGGCGCAAACACGATCGCGACCATGGATACGCACGGCGAAGACTATCTGCGCACGCAGGAGGGGCGAAATTTGCCCGTAACGCATTGCGTGCGCGGCACGGAGGGCTGGGCGCTGCGCGCCGAGATTGCCGAGGCGCTTTCCGGCGCCAAAATTTACGAAAAGCCCACCTTCGGCAGCGTGGCGCTGGCGCAGGATCTGCGCGCGCTCTCCCAACGCGAATCGATTCAGCTCGAGCTGGTCGGGCTCTGCACGGATATCTGCGTGGTATCCAACGCGCTGCTCCTGAAGGCGGCGATGCCGGAGGTGGAAATTACTGTGGACGCCTCCTGCTGCGCGGGCGTTACGCCGCAAAGTCACCTCGCCGCCCTGCAAACCATGCGCGCCTGCCAAGTTCATATTGCCAACGAAGCGCAATAAGCAGCATTGCGCCAAACCGCACCCCCTTGCCGCGTGGGAAAACCTGCGCGGGATTGTTTTTTTACCAAACATGACATATCGCCGTCCGGTTTGGTTTGATAGGATGGAAGCAGATGAAAATAGACAGGCTAATCGGAATACTATCCGTACTGCTGCAAAGGGATACGGCGACCGCGCCGGAGCTGGCGGAGCAATTCGAGGTTTCCCGCAGAACCATACAGCGCGATATTGACGCGCTCTGTCGGGCGGGCATTCCCATACAGACCCGACAGGGCGCGGGCGGCGGCATTCGCATTATGAGCGGGTACCGCGTGGACAGAACGCTGCTGACCTCCAAGGAGATGCAAACGATCCTCGCGGGACTGCGAAGTTTGGACAGCGTGAGCGGCAGCGGATATTACGGGCGACTCATGGAAAAGCTGCAATCGGGCTCGTCGCAGCTGATCGCGGGCAGAGATTCCATGCTGATCGACCTATCCTCGTGGTACAAGGGAACTCTGGCGCCGAAGATCGCTTTGCTGGAAAGCGCCATAGATCGCAAGCGTTTGCTGCGCTTCGACTATTATTCTCCTTCCGGCGAAAGCACGCGTACCATCGAGCCCTATTTCATCGTGTTCAAGTGGACGAGCTGGTACGTTTGGGGCTGGTGTGTCGACCGGCGCGACTTTCGGCTGTTCAAGCTGAACCGCATGGATCATGTCATGGAAACGGCGGATGACTTTATTCCCCGCCCCGCACCCCTGCCCGACCTTTCCACGGAGCGCATATTCCCCGGCGGCATACGCGTGCAGGCGCTGTTTGCGCCCAAGGTCAAATGGAGGCTGGTGGAGGAATTTGGACCGAATTGCTTTACCGAGACCCCAGAGGGCAAGCTGCGCTTCACCGCCGACTACACGGATATGGGCAATCTGCTTTCATGGCTATTGACCTTCGGCGCGCAGGTCGAGGTGCTGGAGCCCGTGGAAGTGCGAAACGAGCTTCGTAAAATTGCGCAGGAAATGCTGAACCAGTATAAGGAGGGCTCGATATGAACGGTAACATCGCCTGCTGCGGCGCGGACTGCGCGCTCTGCGGCTTTCTAGGCAGTATTTGCGCGGGGTGCAACGCGCTTTGCGGAAGGGTTTTCCACGCGCCTAAGGGGAAGGCTTGCCCCATTTACGACTGCTGCAAAAATCAAAACGGCTACCGCTCCTGCGGCGAGTGCGCGCGCCTGCCCTGCGATATTATTATGAACACGCGGGATCCTTCGTTGAGCGAGGAAGCGTTCCTGCAAAGCGTGGCGGAGCGAGTGCGCCGCCTGAAGGGAGAAAATCACCATGGCGTTTGATTACAAGAAGGAATACAAGGAATTCTATCTGCCGAAGGCAAAGCCCGCGATCATCGCCATTCCCGCGATGCATTTCCTCGCCGTGCGCGGATGCGGCGATCCCAACCAAGAGGGCGGCGCGTACAAGGCTGCCGTGGGCGCGCTATACGCCATCGCCTTTACAATTAAAATGAGCAAAATGGGCGCGCACCGCATATCCGGCTATTTCGATTACGTCATGCCGCCGCTGGAGGGCTTCTGGCGGCAGGAAGGAACGGACGGTTTCGACCCCGCCCGCAAGCGGGACCTATGCTGGATCTCGGTGATTCGCCTGCCGGAATTCGTAACGCGGGATGTATTCGATTGGGCGGTACGGGAAGCTTCCGCCAAGAAGCGGGAAGACTTTTCGGCGGTCGAGTACCTTCGCATTGCGGAAGGGCTCACCGTGCAGTGTATGCATATCGGTCCTTACGACGACGAACCGCGAACGCTCGCCGCCATGCACGCCTTTGCCGCGGAGCAGGGATATGTGGAGGATTTCTCCCCAGAAAGGCTGCACCACGAAATCTATTTGAGCGATCCGCGCAGATGCAACCCCGCAAAGCTCAAAACGATTATTCGGCTCCCCATCCGCAAGGCGTAGAAACGGCATTTGATATGAGCGGCTATCCAACAAACGCTTACGACGATGGGAGGAAATGCTTGAATGGCGACGACAGTAGAATATCGCAATTATGTATTGGAACAGTTATCGGGTTTTGAAGGCGTGACCTACAGGGCGATGATGGGCGAATATATACTCTACGCGCAGAATAAGATTATTGGCGGAATTTACGACAATCGGTTTCTGGTAAAGCCCACGCCCTCCGCAAGGCGCATGATGCCATACGCGCCCATGGAATCCCCCTACGAAGGAGCGAAGGATATGCTTCTGGTCGACAATATAGAAAACAGGGAATTTCTAACCGCGCTCATTACCGCCATGCTGCCCGAGCTGCCCGCGCCCAAACCGCGGGCGCGAAAGCGGTGAGGCTGGTTGCGCCCGCCGCCGCGCGCACGGCGGCGCTGGAACGGTTTCGGCAAAGCTACTTTGCCGCCGACGAAGGCGTGGAAACCCTCGGCGCGCTGGCGGTTCATGCGCGCATATCGGACTGGCTAAAAGAGGCGGAGCAATTGAGCCGCATCCATACCACGCCTGATGGACGCATACCGCGCAAGCAGTGGCTGTATATGCGCGAGGACGGGGAGATATTGGGGCTATTGCAAATTCGCTTTATGCTGAATGCGTGGTATCGGCAGTACGCAGGGCATATCGGCTATACCATTCGTCCCGATGAGCGGCGCAAGGGCTACGCGAGCCAGTTGCTGCGCGAGGCAATTCCGCTCTGCCATGATTTGGGCATTTCCCCCATACTGGTATGCTGCGAACGGGAAAACGAGGCGAGCATTCGCACCATATTGAAAAACGGCGGTCGATATGAATCCACCGCCGTTGAACCGCAAACGAGAGCGCACATTTGCCGATATTGGATATGAGCGCAGCGTCCCTTGCAGCATTGTATAAAGGGAAGCGCGCCATGGAGTGTCAATCGAGATCTCTGAATATGGATATGGCTTCCACGCGCTCGCTTTCATCAAAGAATACATACAGAATCTCGTAGCCGTGGCGATTGCCGCGTTCCAATGTCATGCAATACTCAATTTCTTCGCCAAAGTCTTCCTCCCAGATTTCGAGCTCGTCCTCCATCCATTCGGGATCGTCGTCCCAGAGACCATCGTAATACCATTTGCCCGCCAGCAGGGTATTGACCACCTGCTGGTGCGTCATGCCCACGGTAATATCCAGTATGCTGTACTTGCCCTGACTATCCCTGTTAATGCGAATGAACCATGGCTTCCGCCGAACGATTTGGTCGTAATCCTCTTCCTCCCAATCGTATTCGGTTTCCAAGTACAAATCGTCATTTTCAAAATAGCACTGCATCCAATCCCAGTCGTCCTCCTGATACCATTCGCTCACGAACCACAGACCGAGCTCAGACATCGCCTTGCTCAGGCGCACATCTAAATAGGAGTACAGGTTGATGCGCTTGGGCGGCGCGGGAACGGTTACGGTTACGGTCGCCTTCTTGCCGTTGGCCGTAGTCACGGTAATTTTGGCGCTGCCCGCCTTTATGGCGGTCACCACGCCGCTTTGCGACACGTTCGCCACGGCAGGCTTGCTGCTCTTCCACGTATAGGTGGTGCGCGCCGTGGAGGGGGTGAGCTTGGGCGTGAGCTGTCGGGTCTCGCCCACGGGCACGCTGCCCGAAATTCCGCTCAAGGTCACGCTTTCTGGCTTGTACGGGTCGAGCACCTGCACCGTTACGGTCGCCTTTTTCTTGTTCGCCGTGGTTACGGTAATTTTCGCTTTACCCTCCTTCATGCCCTGCACCGTGCCATCCGACATAACGGTCGCCACGGCGCTCTTAGCGGAGGTCCACGTGTACTGGGTACGCGCGGAGGCGGGCCTGAGCGAGGGCGTCAGCTTGATTTGAGCGCCCACGTTTACGGTAAACGTCGTTCCGCCCAGCGATACGCCCGTGGGCTTATACGGATCGGTCACCTGAACGGTTACGGTCGCCTTCTTCTTATTCGCCGTAGCGACCGTGATTTTCGCCTTGCCCTCGCTCAGCGCCGTAACCACGCCCGTTGTCGATACGGTCGCGACCGCGGGCTTGGAGCTGCTCCACGTACAGGTCGTAGTGGCGCCGCTCGGAGTGAACACGGGCGTGAGCGTTTGCTTCTCCCCCATCACCATTGCAACGGTTCCGCTCGGGCTCAGCGCCACCTTGGTGGGCGGCACGCGCTGCGGCAGCGGCACGGCGTCCTTTTCATAGCCGCAGCCCGTGCACACGCCGTTTTTATAGGTGTGCGCTTCCAGTGCGGACGCGGTGCAGTCGAAGTCGCCGCTCATCTCGAGCTCTTCCCAATTGGCATACCATATGTCCCAATCGAACCTGCCCGCATAGGTCGCGCCGTAGCGGCAGCAATCGGGGCAGAAATAGTAATCGTCCACATAGGCTTCGCCGTTTGCGCGCATTTCCCTGCGCAAATGGCGCGAAGTATCGGCAAAGCGGTACGAGGTAAACCCGTTGGTAACGCGAATTTTGTTGGCGTGGGCGCAGCGCGTATTGAGCTTCTGCTTGCAGTAGAGGCACTTTCCGTTCTCGTATTCGTGCGGGCTTTCAAAGGTAATGGTTTTGCGCACATTGAAAGAATACAGATCCGCTCCGCAGTTCTGGCAATACACCTTTACGGATACGATCTCCACGCTGCACTCGTGCTTTGCGGTATCCACCGCCTTATAGTAGCGCTCGCCGTATTCCACAATCGTATCCTGAGAGATATGCGCGCACGCGGCGAGCGGGT
>JAFUAR010000187.1 GCA_017460585.1 Clostridia bacterium | reverse complement strand
CAACTCGCAAAGGGCGCGCCGCTCGAATTGCTGCTGGGGTCAAGCGAACTGCCCGTGAACAGCCTCCACCATCAGGGAATTCGCGATCTGGCGCAGGGGCTTATGCCCATGGCGTGGGCGGAGGACGGGCTAATCGAGGCGATTTACCACCCAGAGCATCCGTTTTTATGGGCGGTACAATGGCATCCGGAATTTGCATGGACGGCGGACGTGCGGCAGGCAAAAATCATGGCGTACTTCGCAGAGCGCTGCGCTGCCCTCGCTTGATTTTCTATGGGGAATGACCTATAATGGAAGCATCACATTGAGGAGATTCTCCGAACCATGAACGACTTGATCGGTTTTTTTGACTCCGGCGTCGGCGGCATCAGCGTTTTGCACACCGCGCGCACGCTATTGCCGCGCGAAAATTTTTTTTACTATGGCGATAACGGCAACGCCCCGTACGGCAACAAATCGCTCGAGGAAATTCGCGCGCTGTGCAAGGCGGGCATAGGTCAATTACTGCAAAGGGATGTGAAGGCAATCGTCATCGCCTGCAACACGGCGACGGCGGCGTATGCCGAGATTCTACGCGCGGAGGCGGAAATTCCCGTAATCGGCATGGAACCCGCCATCAAGCCCGCACAGGAGGCGCGCAAAACCGGCGAGGTGCTGGCTTTGGCGACGCAGGCAACCCTATCGCTGCCCAAATTCCAACGCCTTATGTCGCTGTACGGAGATCACGTGATTCCGCTGGTGGGAGAAGGCTTTGTGGAAATTGTGGAATCGGGCAAGGCGCATACGCAGGAGGCCTTTGAGCGGGTCGAGGCGGTGCTCGCGCCGTATCGAGACCACCCCATCGAATCCATCGTGCTGGGTTGCACGCACTACCCCTTCCTCGCGGACGCGATTGGTCGCTGTTTCCCCCACGCGGAAATACACGATGGGCGCATGGGCACGGTGCAGCAGCTTCGACGCAGGCTGGAGCAGCAGGGGTTGCTCTCCTTGGCGGAGGGCGGCAGTATTGAGATACAGACCTCCGGCGGAAGCGAAGTGCTCGCGCTCATGCACCGCTTGTTGGAGGATTTGAAGGAGCAACAATCAGCTTAAAATGAAAGACGCGTCGGGATATTGACAAACTAACGGTCTGGCAGACCGTTTAGAAAAAAACGCTAGCCAAGGAAGCAAGAAACTCGCCATTTTTACGGCGAGTTTCTGGCGGTTACGGGCTTAATCCGAAGTCTGGCGCGCCGTGCGAATGAAGATTATTCGCACGGCGCGTTGCTGTTTCCGGGTTTATATTTTGCGTTTTCTCGTTCTAAGCATCATAATGATGAACAGCACCAGCAGCATGGGCGCCGCGACGATGGGCGCGATGAGCACGGGATCGATCTGCTTCGCGTCATTGGTGACCTTAATGATCTTCTCCATTTCCACATTGTCGACGCGATGACCGCGCACCAGCAGACGATGGGTGTTAATACCGTAGGGCGTGCAGGTGATGAGCGTGCAATAATCCTGCTCCGGATCAATGGCGAGCGCATCCAATTCTTCCGGCAATACCTGCAAAATCTGATCTACCTCGTAGGTCAATATTTCGTTGAGCACGCGCATGACGAACAGATCGCCAATTTCCATTTGATCCAAATCGGTGAACAGCTTTGCGCTGGGCAAGCCTCTATGTCCGGAAAGCGCCGTATGCGTACCCAAACCGCCGGTCGGCAAGCTCGTGCCTTCGATATGTCCAATGGCAATTTGCAGCACCGCGTCGTCCGTACCATGGTAAATGGGCAGCTGGCAGCCGATCTTGGGCACATCGATGTAGCCCATAATGCCGGAACCTGTCAGGTTTAATATGCCGTTGTATTCTTCCAATTCCTCTTCGGAAAGTATAAAGCGATTCGGCTTTTCCACAAGCGCCTGATTATAGGCGATGGCGCGCGCCCACTCCTGATCGTAATCGATGGGATCGACCTGTTCGATCTGTTCAATGTAGCTGGCGATCGCTCTGGATTGATGGAACGAGTTCCAATAGTCGGATATGGTCGGATAGAGCAGTATGGATATGCCCAGAATCAATATAAGAAACAGTATAATCGTCGAAAGGTGCTTTCTCATTGACTTTCCCCATTATGCGGCGGCAGTAAACGCCGCGCCCCTCTATTTCGCGCACAAGCCTGTGGCAGCCATTTGGGCGCATTTTTATTGATTGATCTACTTCAACAAATTCATTATAGCCAGATAAAAAGTATGTGTCAAGCGTAAACTTGGGCGGTTACTGTTCAGCCTACGGCTTCACAGTAAGTGGACGGGGGATTCCATCCCCCGCCACTGCCACCCCCTAACAGGTTTTG